>NZ_MEBP01000025.1:0-1459 GCF_001722075.1 Salinivibrio sp. SS2
TTGTGTGTCTGGTCTATGTTCTTATTCTTGATTACGTTATGTAAGTCGATGTTGGCGATGAGACTGCTACAAAATGGATGCCAGAGCCAGAGCCAGAGCCAGAGCCAGAGCCAGAGCCAGAGCCAGAGCCAGAGCCAGAGCCAGACAGTGACGATAGTGGCGAAGCAGACGAAACCGCCGAAGCGGATGCGTCAGCAGAGAATACCAGCGAAGGCGATGTGCCTGCGGATGCAGATGAAGCCGCAGAAGATACCAGCGACGACGATGCGTTAGCAGAAGATGGCGACGATGATCTAGATGCCGAGCCAGCAGATGATGAAGCTGCGGATGCAGATGAAGCCTCAGAAGGTATCAGCGAAGAGGATGCGACAGCGGAAGATATTGAAGATGATCTAGATGCCGAGCTAGCAGATGATGACACTGTGGATGCAGATGAATCCACAGAAGATACCAGCGAAGACGATGCGTCAGCAGAAGATGGCGAAAATGATCTAAATGCCGAGCCAGCAGTTGATGAAGCTGCGGATGCAGATGAAGCCGGAGAAGATGCCAGCGAAGATGATGCGCCAACAGAAGATGGCGGCGATGATCTAGACGCTGAGTCAGCAGATGATAAAACTGCAGATGAAGCCGCAGAGTATGCTAGCGAAGACGATGCGCCGGCAGAAGACGGCGACGATGATCTAGATGCTGAGCCAGCAGATAATGAAACTGCGGATGCGGATGCGGATGCGGATGCGGATGCGGATGCGGATGAAGCCGTAGAAGGTGCCAGCGAAGATGATGCGCCAGCAGAAGACGGGGACGATATTCTAGATGCCGAGCCAACGGGTGATGACACTGCGGATGCTGATGAAGCCGCAGAGGATGCCAGCGAAGGAGAGGCGCCAACAGAAGACGGCGACGATGATCTAGATGTTGAGCCAGCGGGTGATGACACTGCGGATGCAGATAAAGCCGTAGAAGATGCCAGCGAAGACGGCGACGATGATCTAGGTGCCGAGCCAGCAGATGATGAAACTGCGGATTCAGATGAAGCCGCAGAAGATGCCAACGAAGACGATGCGCCGGCAGAAGACGGCGACCATGATCTAGACGCTGAGCCAGCAGATGATGACACTGCGGATGAAGCCGTAGAAGATGCCAGCGAAGATGACGCGTCGGCAGAAGACGGCGACGATGATCTAGACGCTGAGCCAGCGGATGATGACACTGCGGATGCAGATAAAGCCGTAGAGGATGCCAGCGAAGAAGAGGCGCCAGAAGAAGATGGCGACGATGATCTAGACGCTGAGCCAGCAGATGATGAAGGCGAAAATCTTGACGATCTCAGTGAAGAGGACCTTCTCGACCTAACCAGTTTACCAGAGTATGACGAAGAAGCTGCATTAGCAGATGCTGAACCGCTTGATCCTGAAGAGCAGGCCGCTTTCGATAGCATGCCAGAGCCAGAGCCAGA
>NZ_MEBP01000026.1:0-5065 GCF_001722075.1 Salinivibrio sp. SS2
ATCCCTCTCTAGTCGTGAGGAGCGCATGGATGACCTTCTCTGTCAGCGACATACGCAAGAACCAACGATAAGCAACGTTGACTTCAATTTCTTTAACAAGCTGGCGCTCGCTTTTGATGCCGAAGAGATAGCCAAGCAGGATGATTTTAAATAAGCGAACGGGGTCAACGGGTGGACGGCCATTATCTTTGCAATAAAGGTGAGCGACTTCATCTCGAATAAACTCGAAGTCGATGGCGCGGTCGATTTTACGAACAAGATGGTCTTTGGGAACAAGTTGTTCCATCGTCACCATTTCAAGTTCATATTGGTGTGGAGAAGGTTCTTGAAGCATACCGGAGCATCCCTATTGCAACACTCCTATTAGATCAAAGGTCTAGCTCGAAAGCTAGACCTTTGTCAGCAGTCTGAAGCGCCGATAACGGCGCTTTTCTCGTTTCAGAGGGTTACCCTTTGATTACTTACCCTGCTTGTCGAGCAAGTCTAAGAAGAAGGCATATTCCAATGCATCTTCTTTAATCCGCTTAAAGCGCCCCGATGCGCCGCCGTGGCCGGCTTCCATATCGGTTTTAAACACCAATGTATGGTTATCGGTTTTGAGTTCACGCAGTTTTGCGACCCATTTCATTGGCTCAAAGTACTGCACTTGTGAGTCATGTAAGCCTGTGGTGACCAACAAGTTGGGGTAATCTTGCGCGGTGACATTGTCGTACGGTGAATAGCTAAGCATGTACTCGTAGTAGGTTTTGTCATTCGGGTTGCCCCACTCGTCATACTCGTTGGTGGTCAGTGGAATCGACTCATCCAACATGGTGGTGACAATATCCACAAACGGCACATGCGCCGCCACGCCTAAATACAACTCAGGCGCTTGGTTGATGATCGCTCCCATTAACAAGCCACCGGCTGAACCACCAACGGCAAACACCTTGTCTTTATCACCATAGCCCTGCGCGGTCAGCGCTTTCGTCACATCAATAAAGTCGTTAAAGGTATTCTTTTTGTTGAGTTTTTTGCCATCGTCATACCAAGGGCGTCCCAGCATTTCAGAGCCGCGAATATGGGCAATAGCAAAGACAAAGCCACGATCTAACAGGCTTAAACGCGTGGTAGAGAACATGGGATCCATGGTCGCGCCATAGGAGCCATAGCCGTATTGATAGAGCGGATTGGTGCCGTCTTTTTTGAAGCGGTCTTTACGGTACGCTAAAGATACAGGCACTTGCGCGCCATCACGTGCGGTGATCATCACCCGCTCGGATTGGTAGTTATCCGGGTTGAAATCACCCAGCACTTGGTTTTGTTTGAGCATTTCACGCTCGCCCGACGCCAAGTCAAACTCGTAATAGGTGCCCGGCGTGGTCAAGCTGGTGTAATACACGCGCACCGCGGTGTTATCCATCTCTGCATTGCCGGTCAGGTAGGACGCATAAGCTGAGTCATTAAACGTGAGCTGATATTCCTCCCCAGTGGTGAGGTTACGCACTGTGGTACGCGGCAGGCCATTCTCGCGCTGCTCGTAGACCAAGTGGTTATCAAATAGCGTAAAATCAACCAACTGCACTTTATCATTTGGTGCGATCACATCTTGCCATTGGCTGCGATCGTTACGCTCACTTTGATGAACCTTCATCAAGCGGAAGTTGACTGCTTGGTAGTTGGTATAGATGTAATACCACTCGCCACGCTTCGCCACTTCATATTCGATGCCAGTTTCTCGCGGATAAAACACTTGGGCGGTGGCATTCGGATCATTGGCATCCACGAGCGATACGCCGCTGGTTTCAGTGCTAGAGTGCCAAATAAAGATCTGCTCACCGTCTTTGCTTTTACTCAAGCCGGTGTAGTAGCTGGTATCCGTTTCTTCGTAAATTAACGTATCAGCGGATTGTGGGGTGCCCAAACGGTGGCGATATACCTGATACCCCAGCAAGGTTTGCGGATCTTTTTTGATGTAGTAGAAGGCTTGGTTGTCGTTCTGCCACACAATACTGCTCGAGGCGCCTTCAATTTTATCATCGAGGTACTCACCGGTGGTGAGGTCTTTAACTTGAATGGTGTAAACGCGGCGGCTAAGGGTATCTTCCCCATAGGCCAATAGGTTTTCGTTTGGACTGACGCTGAGTTGACCAATGCTGTAAAACTCATGCCCTTTCGCGAGCGCGTTGACATCCAAAATTACCGTTTTGTCGGTGCCGGCAAAGTCTTTCGCACGCACGTAAGTGCGGTATTCATTCTCGCCTTCCACTTCGCTGGAATAGAAATAACTGCCTTTTTTGACGGGAACCGAGGCGTCGTCTTTGACGATACGCCCTTTGATTTCATCGAATAGTTTGGCCTGCATTGGCTCAGTGTGCGCGAGCACCTGATCGGCATAAGCGTTTTCTTGATTAAGATGGGCGATCACATCGGGATCTTGGCGTGCATCGTCACGCATCCAATAGTAGTTATCCACGCGCGTGTCGCCGTGAATGGTCATTTCATGAGGGATTTTTTTCGCGACAGGCGCACTCAGTTCGCCTGGGCTGGAAGCTTTCACGTGTGACTCTCCTTGAAAACTGCACCCTGAGAGCAAAGACACCGCCAGTGCTCCGGTGAGTAAAATGTGTCGGGACATACTTTTCCTTCAGGTTTATTTAGCCATAACAGTAATTTAACAAGCAAGCATCCTATTACTGACCTGAGGGCATCAAGCAAGTTCCAATAAACAATGTTCTTTTTATCGTTCGCCAAACGACTGACTGACGCATCGTTTCTTAATACCAGTCCGTCATTTAAGCTTAAAACGGCTAATTCTTACTTTTTAGCCATACAAGGGTAATTGAAGCAAAGTAAGGCTTTGCGTGATCACAACGCCCACTAATGTCGTGATCACTACCGACAATAACGAACCAATTAAAACGTATTCGGTCAGGCTGCGATCCGCAGACCGCGTCAGCTCACCAAAACGGAAAATCGACTTAGCTGCCAGCACAAAACCGACAGCGGTATAGCTGCCAAGTAAGGTAAAGGTCAGGATCAAGATACGCTCTAAATAGCCAATCAACGCCCCCGCAGCTACGAGGCCATGATAGTCGTGTTGATAATCAGAGGGTGAGTCTAACGTGACCGTAAAGCGCTGTAACACATGACCAATCAATACTGATGTCGGCTTTAAGATCAATAAATAGCCCGTGCCAATCACGACGAGCTCGCTAAACAGAGGCATCTCGGTCAGCCCAACCCAAGGTGGCTGCGCCACAAAACTTAGGGCAATGAGCCCTAGTACCAAAAGGTGTATGCCTTGGCTCACCGAGAAACGGGCCAGTGATGACTGCGCGACAAGTTGGCCATCAAGCACTGCTACTACGCGCTTGGTGATTATGCCAACCGCCAATACGCCCAACAGCGGCGAGACAGTTTGAGTCCAAAACACCGCAGGTACCAGTAAACATAAACCGTAGAGGAGCGGTCCTACCGCCCAATCCATTATTCGCGCGCGTGGTGTCGATTTCGTCCACCAATTCGTAGGCTGTAGATAGAAATCATAAATAAGATGAGTCAGTAACAAGGGAACTAGCAAAGAAAGGAAGGCCATCATACGTGTGCTCCCACGGCTTGCTGAAACTCGGCCAACAATGCCTCGATAAGCCCCCAACCCGCCGCTTTAAGGGACTTACTCACGGTTGCATTCGCGACCCCAAGTGCGGCCGCTAACTCGCCATACGCGAGTGGTTGATCGCGCTGTAATAAAGGCAGCATCATTTCGCATTGACGAGACGTCGCATCGCTGAGTTGCCGGTCAAGATAACGGATCAGCAACGCAAATCTGTCTTCAAGATCGGTATTGGCGCAGAAAAAAGCCAGCCGCTGGTTTTTCATTGCTTTTAAGCCGCGACCAGATAGCACAAACGCTTGTCCCATCGACTCTGCCACCGTCTTACGCAAATCCGCTTGCTCAGCAATCGCAAAGCTGATGCGACAATCAAACGGTTTTCCTAGTGCTTTGATCGCAACACGATACATCACGACATAATGAAGCGCGTTCGCCACATCATGGATCACAGATTGAAACTCATCACCGCGTATAATGCTGTGCTGATTAGCGCGATGCGCTTGTGAAATATGGGCTTGTATGGTTTTGATTTGCGCCAGTACTCGCTCATACTCATCTCGATTTAAGGCGGTCGAATCCACCAGATCGCCACTGATCACCGCAATGGGTGCCTCGCTTTCTGTCGCCATTATTCGTCCCTGTTAACCAACTCCGCCAAATTTAGCCTTTTTTAGCAAAAAATACAAATTTACCCATAAATAGCAAAAATATAAGCGAGGCCGCATCATGCGACACCACCATAAAGGTACCCGTATAGTGATTAAGAAACTCCGCCAACCAAGCAACGTGCTCAGCATCGAGAAAGTTCGTCGGCTCGTCGAGTAACATCACTTCGGCTTGTTCAAGCAGTAACTTTGCCAACATCACTTTATGCCGTTGACCGCCACTCAACTGGCCCATTGCGGTTTGCATGCCCAACGGCGCGATACCAAGCCCAGCCGCTACCTGTTCAATACGATGAGAGATACGGTAAAAATCTTGTGCCTCTAATTGGCTTTGCAGTCGTGCCGCTTTGGCAAGCACCGCGTCTGACGTGTCCACCGACATCGATGCGTAGATAGCATTTAACGCTCGCTCAACCTCCACAAGATCGCGATATGCCAACGCCATAAAGTCATAGATAGACAGTGTTGGGTCGATCGTTAAATGCTGGTCTAAATAACCGACTTGGATATTCGGTTGCCAAACAATCTCGCCACTATCCGGCAGCAGTTCCCCTTGCAGCATTTTCAACAGGGTACTTTTCCCCACACCGTTCGCACCCGTCACACCAACATGTTCACCATGATGTAGCACCACGCTCGCACCTTGGTACAACACTTTTTCCTTAATTTGAAAACAGATGTTTTCAATCACTAATAAACTCATGTTTCTTATCCATAAAAAAGGCCGGTAACAAGTACCGGCCTTTCGTTATCATTAAATGGATGCATTCTGCTGTGATCAGAATGCATCGAGTAGGGTGAGGCG
>NZ_MEBP01000027.1:0-6819 GCF_001722075.1 Salinivibrio sp. SS2
TGCGCAATGGTGGGTGCGGTGATCGTGGTGTTGGTAATATTGAACAGGTAAGGACAGGGCATGTGTTTAGCATTTATGCTGAATGGAAGTGTGCATGAGCCGTATACGAGGTCCGTATGTACGGTTCTGTGAGAGGGATGAGGCGGCAACGCCTCACCCTACTCGATGTATGTGAATCATTAAGCTTCTAGCACTCCTGACCCTCTTCCCTTTTTCTTCCTCCTGTTTCTTGTTCACATGTCGCGGTATGATGACTTTTTACCAATCGAAAGGAGCACCCAGTGGTAAGTATATTGTGGGTAGGACTTGGTGGCGCATTAGGGGCGTCTTCGCGTTTTTTAGTTTCAGAGTGGAGCGTCGCGGTGTTTGGTCGAGGATTTCCTTACGGCACTCTTATGGTTAATGTCCTGGGCTCATTAGCGATGGGGGTCTTTTTAGCGGCGATGAGCCAGGAGCTGATTGCCCCAGTGCCTTGGCGTCAACTGATTGCGATTGGCTTTTTGGGCGCGTTTACCACCTTCTCGACCTTTTCAGTGGATACCTTGCTTCTTTTTCAACATGGTGAGACGGTGAAAGCCTTGTTAAACGTGGGTCTCAACCTTGCGTTATGCTTAGGAGCGGCCGCGATGGGGGCTTGGTTGCTAGGACGCATTACTGGGTAGGTAAAAACATGCCATTACGTCGCTTGTTGTTGCGGCGGTGATTTCTTATACTGGCGTTGAACTTGTCGGAGTGCCAATTGGCTGAGACCACGTGAAGTGGGATCCGTTGAACCTGATCTGGTTAGGACCAGCGAAGGGAACAAGAGATGCATCAGATCACAGACCGTACGCGTCTGCCAGTTTGCTCACATCTCAATTCAGCGTTTTCCGGCAAGCATTAATTCCCATAATGAACACCGGAGTAATGCTATGTCGACCCGTAAACAGGCCCGTCTTGAGGCCAAATCTTTTATCGATTCCCTCTCTGCGCAAACCTACCCTAACTCGGAAAAAGTCTATGTCGAGGGATCGCGACCCGATATTCGCGTAGGCATGCGAGAAATCCATCTGTCTCCAACTTTTGTAGGCGGGAGTAAAGATAATCCGCAGTATGAAGCCAATGAATCCATTCGGGTTTATGACACATCAGGGCCTTATACCGACCCACAGAGTGCTATCGATATTTACCAAGGCTTAGCCCCAGTACGCAAAGCCTGGATTGATGAACGTGCCGATACAGAGTTCCTTGATGCAGTGAGCTCAGACTATGCAAAGACTCGCCTTAGTGATGAAACCTTGGATGATCTTCGCTTTAGTGCCTTACCGTCTATCCGTCGGGCGAAACCTAACCAGTGTGTGACCCAACTTCACTACGCACGCCAAGGCATTATCACCCCAGAGATGGAATTTATCGCTATCCGGGAAAATATGGGTCGCCAGCAGTATCGTGAAGAGCAACTAAACCGCCAGCATCCTGGGGAAAGCTTTGGTGCTCACTTGCCATCAAACATCACTCCCGAATTTGTGCGCCAAGAGGTCGCTGAAGGGCGTGCGATTATTCCTGCCAACATTAACCACCCAGAAGCGGAGCCGATGATCATTGGGCGTAACTTTCTGGTGAAAGTGAATGCCAATATTGGTAACTCAGCGGTGAGCTCCTCCATTGAAGAAGAAACCGAAAAGTTGGTGTGGGCGACCCGTTGGGGAGCCGATACGGTGATGGATTTATCGACCGGACGCAATATCCACGAAACTCGCGAGTGGATTTTACGTAATAGCCCAGTCCCGATTGGCACTGTGCCTATGTATCAGGCGCTTGAGAAAGTGAATGGCATTGCCGAAGACCTGACTTGGGAAGTGATGCGCGATACCTTGATAGAGCAAGCCGAGCAAGGGGTCGATTATTTTACCATTCACGCTGGAGTGCGTTTGCACTATGTGCCCATGACCGCCAATCGCGTGACTGGGATTGTCTCGCGTGGCGGGTCGATTATCGCCAAATGGTGCTTGGCGCATCATCAAGAAAGCTTCCTCTATACCCATTTTCGTGAAATCTGCGAGATTTGTGCCGCCTATGATGTATCGCTGTCACTAGGCGATGGGTTGCGTCCCGGCTCAGTGGCTGACGCGAACGACGAAGCGCAATTCAGTGAGCTACGTACTCTGGGCGAGCTTACCAAGGTGGCATGGGAATACGATGTGCAGGTGATGATTGAAGGCCCCGGCCATGTGCCTATGCACATGATCAAAGAGAACATGGACGAGCAGCTCACCCATTGCCATGAAGCGCCTTTTTATACTTTAGGCCCGCTGACTACCGATATCGCGCCTGGTTACGACCACATCACCTCCGGGATTGGTGCGGCGATGATTGGCTGGTTTGGGTGTGCGATGCTTTGCTATGTCACGCCTAAAGAACATCTGGGTCTGCCCAACAAAGAGGATGTTAAAACTGGGCTTATCACCTACAAGTTGTGTGCGCATGCCGCCGACTTAGCCAAAGGACATCCGGGCGCGCAGGTGCGAGATAATGCCATTTCTAAAGCACGCTTTGAATTCCGCTGGGAAGATCAGTTCAACCTTGCTTTAGATCCGGTGACGGCGCGTGCTTATCACGATGAAACACTGCCTCAAGAGTCGGGCAAGGTCGCGCATTTTTGCTCCATGTGTGGGCCGAAATTCTGCTCCATGAAAATCAGCCAAGAAGTCCGAGATTATGCCAAAGAAAATGGCTATGCCGCCGCGGGTGAAGCGATTGATGTCACTATGCTGGAAGACCCGTTAGCAGGCATGCAGCAAAAATCGCAAGAGTTTCGAGAAAAGGGCAGTGAGCTCTACCTGCAAAAATCCCATCATTCGTCACCACAAGGCGCTGAGGTAGCGGACAGCGATAAGGTGGAATCATGAGCCTGACCCCGTTTGCGCCTATGTCTGAAGGTATAGGCCCATTATATCCGGTGGTGGACGATGTGGATTTGCTCGAACGCTTACTTTGCTTGGGGGTGAAAACCGTGCAACTGCGTGTGAAGCAGCCAGCGCATCCTCAATTGGCGGATTGGGTACAGCGCGCGGTGGCGTTGGGCCGCGCGCACCATGCGCAGGTGTTTATCAACGATCACTGGCAGCTCGCGCTAGAGGCTGGCGCCTATGGTGTTCATCTGGGGCAGCAAGACTTACAAGAGGCGGATCTTGACCGGCTCGCACGGCAAGGCGTGCGCCTTGGCGTATCGACACGCAGTCCCGAACAGCTCGCTGCAGCGGTTGAACTCTCGCCCAGTTATCTCGCCATCGGCCATATTTTTCCCACCACTACCAAACAGCTCGTCGAGCCGCCGCAAGGCATTTCAGCGTTAGCGCAGCAGGTGGCGGCTGTCGATGGCCGTTTCCCGACGGTGGCGATTGGCGGTATTGATCTCGACCGAGCCCCTGACGTTTGGCGCACTGGCGTGGACGCCATTGCGGTGGTCCGCGCCGTGACGCAAGCGCCTGATTTAGCGGCGCGCATTGACGCATTTAACCGCTGTCTTAATCCATCAAGACAGCAAGGAGGGCGTGATGCTATCGGACAGTGAATACTTGCGTTATAGCCGGCAAATCATGCTGCCAGAAGTTGGAGAGTGCGGGCAGCAGGCACTGAGCAAGGCGCGCGTGTTAATGGTCGGTGCCGGTGGGCTTGGAACCACCGCGGGCCTCTATCTTGCAGGCGCTGGCGTGGGTCAGTTAGCGATTGCTGACTCGGACCACGTTGAGCTATCTAATTTGGCGCGTCAGGTGGCGTATCGGGATGAGCAAATCGGCACCGATAAAGCCGCAGCGCTAGCCGCTAACTTGGTCGCGCTGAATCCACATTGCCAGTGCCGAGCCATCAATGCCTATCTAGAAGGTGAGCGTCTGGCGCTTGAAGTGGCGATGGCGGATGTGGTCCTTGATTGCAGTGATAATCTCGCTACTCGCCATGCAGTCAATCAAGCCTGTGTAGAGGCTGGTACACCCTTGGTGAGCGCAGCGGCGATCGGTTGGCAAGGCCAGTTATTGGTTTATCAACCGCATAGCGCATGTTATGCGTGCGCCTTCGCAGACGTGACGCTTTCTGAACCCACGCGCTGTTCTGAAGCTGGGGTAATGGGACCTGTGGTCGGTATGATGGCCACCGCGCAAGCGTTGGAAGGAATAAAACTGTTATTAGGGCAGGCGGTCGGTACCAATCGCTTGTCACGACTGGATGGACAAACCATGACATGGCAGCACTTTTCGCTGCCCGTTCATCCGCACTGTGCGGTTTGTCAGCCAATGCGGGAGGTAAATGATGCGGTTAATCATTAATGACACGCCTACAGAGGTCAATGCCACGACCGTCGCGCAACTGATTGAGGAGATGAAGGTGCCGGCCGAATCGGTCGCTGTCGCGCTAAATCAGACCATTATTGCGCGTGATGCTTGGTCATCCACGTCACTCACCGCTGGCGATAGCTTGGCGGTCTTTCAAGCGATTGCCGGAGGATAATTATGTTAACCATTGCGGATACAACGTTTTCATCTCGGCTGTTAACCGGCACCGGCAAGTTTGCCAGTCGCAAGACCATAGCCGAATCACTGGCGGCCAGTGGTACTGAACTGGTCACCATGGCCCTAAAGCGAGTCGATGTGCATGCCACACAAGACGATATTCTAACGCCGCTGCGCGAGCTCGGTGTGCGCCTGCTGCCCAATACCTCAGGGGCGAAAAATGCGCAAGAAGCGGTCTTTGCCGCGCGTCTTGCTCGAGAAGCATTGGGAACGCATTGGGTGAAGCTGGAAATTCACCCCGACCCCAAATATTTGATGCCTGATCCGATTGAAACCCTTCAAGCGGCGAAAACGCTTGTGGATGAGGGGTTTGTGGTGCTGCCATATTGTCATGCCGATCCTGTGCTGTGTAAGCGTTTGGAAGAGGTGGGATGTGCGGCGGTGATGCCCCTTGGCTCACCGATTGGATCCAACCAAGGGCTGGCCTCAATGGCGTTTCTCGACATCATTATCGAGCAAGCTCGCGTGCCGGTGATCATTGATGCCGGCATTGGTGCACCGTCAGATGCGGCGTTAGCGATGGAGCGCGGCGCTGATGCGGTATTGGTCAACACCGCCATTGCCGCGGCTGGCGATCCGATTGCCATGGGCGCAGCGTTTAAACAAGCGGTTGAAGCCGGACGCTGTGCGTATCGCGCTGGGCTGGCGGGCACACACAATCACGCCCACGCGTCTAGCCCCTTAACCGCGTTTCTTGACGCTAAGGAGGCGTGATGAGCTTTTCTGAGCGGTGGGCGGCACTCGATTGGGATCATCATCGCCTTTTGATTTACAGCAAAACGCGCCAAGATGTCGAGCGGGCGCTGGCTAAATCTTCGCGCAATTTGGACGACTTCGCTGCCCTGATAAGTCCTGCCGCTGAAGCCTACCTTGAGGCCATGGCTCAGCAATCTGCGGCGCTGACGCGGCAGCGGTTTGGCTACACCATGGGGTTTTATATTCCGCTGTACCTCTCCAATTTGTGCGCCAACGTGTGTACCTATTGCGGTTTTTCGATGGAAAACCGAATCAAACGGCGCACGCTGGATGAAGCCGAGATCGCCGCCGAGTGTGAAGCGATCAAAAAAATGGGCTTTGACAGTGTGCTCTTGGTGACCGGTGAGCATGAAACCAAGGTAGGGCCCGAGTATTTTCTCCGCGCTTTACCCGTGGTGAAGCAATACTTTCATCATGTGGCGATGGAGGTGCAGCCGCTGGATACCGAGGCATATCGCGCCTTGGTGGCACAAGGTGTGGATGCGGTGATGGTGTACCAAGAAACCTACCACGCTTCAACCTATGGGGAACACCACAAGCGCGGGAATAAAACCGACTTTCACTACCGGCTGCAAACCCCAGATAGGTTGGCACAAGCAGGGGTCGATAAGATCGGCTTGGGCGCCTTGATTGGCCTTGAGGACTGGCGCACCGACAGCTTTTTTACCGCCCAGCATCTCGATTATCTGGAAAAGCAATACTGGCAAAGCCGCTATTCGCTATCTTTTCCGCGCTTACGTCCTTGCGCGGGGGCGTTACAGCCGAAATCGGTGATGACGGATAAGCAGTTGGTTCAGTTGATTTGTGCCTATCGGTTGTGGAATCCGCAGGTCGAGCTGTCGCTATCGACACGAGAGTCACCCCACTTTCGCGACAATGTGTTGCCCCTTGGCGTCACGAGCCTATCCGCGGCGTCAAAAACCCAACCGGGCGGCTATGCGAACCCTGAGCCACAATTAGAGCAGTTTGCCATCAGTGATGAACGGAGCGCGGCAGAGGTGGCCGCCAGCGTCCGAGCCCTCGGTTTTGAGGTGGTATGGAAAGATTGGGATAACATCTACGATATCGCGCGTCAGGCGCAAATGGCTTCACAAACGGCAGCGGGTTAGCGACAATGCGGGCATGAAACGTATTACTGTATATGTAGGTCCACGCTGTCCTCACTGTGAGGCGGCCAAAGCTTACTTGGATAAAAAAGGGCTGCGTTATCGTGTGGTCGATACGGCCACGCCCAAAGGCAAGAAGCTGCTGGCGGCAACTGGCTCGCGGGGTGTCCCGGTGATTTGCATTGGCGATACCACCTTGCGCGGCTTTTCGCCTAAAGCGGTCGAGAAAGCCCTGAAAGAGGAATAAAAAAAGCGTCCAATCGGACGCTTCAGATTGCTGACGAACCCCGCCTTTTTAGGCGGGGTTCTTTTTGATAAGCGGCCGTAGGCCGCGATCGCGATATTTTTTGTTAGAGAGTGGTCATTACCGACCAACGCCTAAATTGGCGGATAGAAGCCAGTATTTGCAT
>NZ_MEBP01000028.1:0-5380 GCF_001722075.1 Salinivibrio sp. SS2
TACTGATTACGATGCACAAGTTTGTAAAGCATTGGCCAACGTGAAAGCAATAAACAAAGTCATAAGACTTGGTATGCCTGTTAGTTACCGAGTTGATTGATGGGGGCAACCCCATTGGGATCAGTGCGTTAGGTGAATGATTTGATCAACAACGCCACGGTGAATACCTCTTTGCGAGCCGGCTCGAGGCATCCGAGTTTGATGATGAAAACGCGTATAAAGAACTACACCGCTTTTTAACTAAAGATGTTGTGGCTCAGTATGGAGAACCCGTCCCTTACGGCGTGTTACTGAAAGCGGATGGTGACCGAATGGGGGAGTTATTTGCGCAAGCGGATAACACAACCCAATCCATTAATATTTCAGATGCGTTGCATCGGTTTGCGAGTGATGTGCGCGCGATGATTCGAGAGTTTGGTGGTCATGCGATTTATACCGGCGGCGACGATATTTTAGCGTTCTTGCCACTACACCGAGCAATACTGTGCGCTCAGAAACTGGCTAATCACTTTACCGCTGCTATGAATGCCGTTATCAAGAACAACTTTAACAAGCCACAAATGGTCGCGCCGACACTGTCGGTTGGCTTAGCGATTGGGCATTTTGTTCAGCCTATGCGCCAGCTACGTCAGCGTGCAATAGCAGCAGAAAAACACGCAAAAGGGAATGACGAGCAAGCGCCAAGAAATGCACTTGCCGTGCATTTAGGGATCCGTTCAGGCCATGAAATTACATGGCGCTGTCGCTGGGACGATTCAACGACACTTGATGCATTTTCAGCCTTTGTTGAGGCTTTTTCGCAAGACCTTATGCCTACGCGAATTATGCAAGATATACGTAATATGGCCCACCAATTGAAGTGGCTCGAGAATGAAAACGGGCCTGATGTGAGTGATATTCGTCGCAGTGAACTCGAACGTATGTTGGTGCGTGCCGCGTTTGCGCACAATCATACGACGAAAGAGCGCGAAAGCGGCGAGATGCAAGGGCGTATCCACACACTAAAAGAGCATCTTAGAACGCAGGCATCGCGTTATTCGTTGGATGAACTCGCGAATCAATTGATATTGGCTCGGTGGATAAGTGCGAAAACAGCCAAGGATATTGGAGGGGAAGATTAACCATGCAGTATTATCTTATCAAACCACGAGATCCTTTGATTATTCGCGCAAGTCGGCCATTTGAGGAAATATCCGATGCGCAGTCGGCACGATTTCCGCCTCCTTCAACGGTCGCCGGCGCATTACGCAACATTCATGCGCGCAGTACGGGAAAACCGCTGAATGAAGATTTGTTGATGCTTTCGGTGACAGGGCCGTTAGCTGTAAAGATGCCCATCAATGGTAACGCGCCCAGTGAAGAAAACATACTGGTACCAAAGCCTGCGGATGTGCAGTACGTGCATGATCGTAAAGCGGATACGGTCGTGTTGGCACGATCAAAACCGGCAAAGCCCAATAGTGGAGAAGGGTGCGATCTACCCAATGGACTTTGGCCGTTATTGAGTGATGCCGCGCACCAAGGCAAACCCGTTTCCGGACCAAATTGGTGGTCGTTCCATGATTTATTAGCGTGGCGAAGAGGGGACGCGTTAAGCGTTCAACAGATTCAGCAAAACGGCTGGACCCCGGCTGATCCGGATATTCGCACACATATATCGGTGAACAATCAAAGCCGTCAAGCGGAGTCAGGAAAGATTTTTCAAACCACAGGGTTAACGATGTGGCAAAAACCGAGCAAAGCGCAACCGTTTCCTGACGAAAGGATTGGTATTTTGGCAGGGATTGATGGCGACATCAGTTTACCTCTGTTGAACCTTGGCGGCGAGCGTCGTTTAGCAAATATCGTGTCCTCGCCTATTTGGCCCGCGAGGCCAGCTGATTTAGTTGACTCCATTGTCAACCGTGGCGCGTTTACGCTCACGCTTTTAACGCCAGCGCTATTCAATGGTGGTTGGCTGCCACAATGGCTAGATCAAGAAACGCTGATGGGCACGCCTCCGGGCTGTCAAACGCTGCAAGTGCGTTTGCGCGCCACCGCGCTTGAACGTTGGCTACCGCAGTCTGGTTGGGACTTGGCGAATCGACGTCCACGGGCGGCACAGAAAATGATCCCACCTGGGGCGACCTATTGGTTTGACATTGTTGGCGAGGCACCCGAAGCGGATATTGAAGCATTGTGGCTTGCCCATGTGTGCGATGAGGCACAGCATAATCGTAATGGCTTCGGCTTAGCGCTTCCTGCCGCTGATTCGGTCAATTCTTAACATCATTTCAAGGGACGAAATTTATGTCTTTTCACGTCTATCACTTGTTTAGCCATACCATTTTACATTGTGGCGCAGGCCAGTCTGTCGGCATTGTCGATCAACCCATTGCGCGTGAACGTGCGTCTTATCTCCCGATCGTGCCAGGGTCAACGGTGCGAGGTGTATTAAAAGCTCACGTAAGCGATACAGAATCAGTTGCAGAGTCAAGTGCCTTACAAGGTCTAACCTACTCACTCTTTGGCGCCAGCACCTCCAACGATGGCCGAGCGGGTGCGCTGTCGATCACTGATGCGCATTTGCTATTGCTGCCTGTTCGAACGGTTTATGGCATTTTGGCGTATGCGACCTGTCCATTTATTTTACAGCGATACAAACAGGATCGAGAACTTGATTTCTCACTTCCGATGCCGTCAGAAAAACAAGCACTGTGTCCAAATGATAACCCCAACCATCAAGATAATGTGATGGTGTTGGAGGACTTAGATTTAGACGCTCAAACCAGTGGCGACGTCGAACCCTGGGCGAAAGATATTGCACAGTGTATATATCCGGATAACGAAGAGCTTAGGGAGAGCATGCGCAAACGGATCGTCGTATTGCCCGATACCGTCTTTTCGTTTTTGGCTGAAACGGCCACTGAAATTCGCACGCGTATTCGCATTAACGAAACGACGGGGGTAGTAGATAACGGCGCACTTTGGTCCGAAGAAAGCTTGCCTGCTGAAAGTATCCTTTGGGGCGTGTATTCGGTAGATCATAACCGCTGTCATGAGCAATATGTGCGTGAATTGAACCATATCCTGAAAGAAGAGCCGCTGCTACAAATGGGCGGAAATATGGGAACTGGCAGTGGTTTAGTGCAGTTCATCTCCCTAGAAGATAAGGGAGAGTAAATGATGGAATCACGCAGCCAAAAGATCGCTATCGAAGCCTTTGCGCGAATCAAAGACAAAGAACATCAGTCGTATACGGAAGAAGCGAAGAAAAAATACGCAACATTAGTGCATAAACTGCCTACAATGTTGCTGCAAAATGGTTTAACCCAAACCACTGGATTTTTACTCGCCAAAAATGAAGCTCACCACAGCGATTTGCTCACAGATTTAAGGCTTGTTATTGAAGCGTTAACGACTCATCAATACCAAGATAATGTGGCTTTTCACGAGGCGATCATTCACTTAGAGCTCCCTCAAACGCTCGCGATGACGCGTAATGTACTCGCGATTGCTGGTTGGCTTCGACGTTACGTGCAAGGTGTGTGGAACATCGGCGCTGATGGTGAAGGTTTAAACCAAACGGCACTTGAGGAGAAATAACCATGGTTGCACTGGTCCGCAAAAAGGTAGACGCGCCGTTTCGAAGCAGCAACTGCATCAACCCTAGTTTATTGCTTGAAAAGGGCTTGCTATCGCTTGACGGAGAGAATTCCAAAAAGGAACACCTGCAAAAGCTAGTCGCCTTACCAGCCTCTGCTGAGTACAAAACGGCATTTAATCGTTGGTTCGACCTGACCGGCGATGACAGCCGATTTCAACAAGCTGCGTTCACGCTAAAAAACCGTCTGTTGATAGGCATGAATGGTAATGCTGGCCTCGAAACAGGGTGCTGTCTCAGCCGTAACTATGGCATGCCGTATATTCCCGGTTCGAGCGTAAAAGGCGTGGTACGTAACTGGGCAAACAGTAACCTAAAAGCGTTTTCTGACGATATTGAGGAATTACTGGGCACCGACGACAGTGAACAACCGAGCCGTATCTCGGGCATAGTGACGTTTCACGACGCTTGGTGGATCCCCAAAGACGGCGGCAAGCCGTTTGTGCTTGATGTGGTCACGACGCACCACCAAGCCTATTACAATGGCAGTCAAGATAAGCCATCAGACACAGATAGCCCGATCCCAAACCATTTATTAGCGGTGCAGGGTAGCTTCCTATTTGTGTTGGAAGGTGAGCCTGAGGCACTACAAACATGCCAACGGATGCTAGAAGAAGCACTTGAACATAATGGCATCGGCGCAAAAACCGCTGCTGGGTATGGGTATATGTCGCAATCACAAACACTCATTGACCAGAAAAAGAGTGAGCTGATAAGGCTCGAAGAGGAAGTGAAATTCGCTGCAATGACCAAAGAAGAAAGAGATATTTTTTCGATAAGGTCTGAACTCAATGCTCAAATTGAAGAAAATAAGCCAGATTCATCTGGATTATTACGGGAGCAAATAAAAAACGCTATTGAAAATGGCAAGAGCTGGGATGATAAAGACAAACTGGCCTTGCAAGACCTTGTGAGGCAGTGTGTGCGGTTTTGGGATCCGAAAAAGAAAAATAAAAAACTCAAAGATTTAATTAACAAAGTTGACTGTATTTAATAAAGTTTTTAATGAGAGTGTGTTATGGGGAAATTTTTTACTTTTTTTGATCACCCTTTTTTTAGCGTTATGGGTGGTCTTTTTACATTACTATCTGTTTTTGGACTTTTTTGTACCCTTTTTTATGTCATTCGAGGGTTCGTTCCTGTTTGGTATCGAATCGGTAAAGGGTTGTCTCAGAGAAAAATTGCTATATTTGCAACTGATAAGTATGAAGATTTAAAGTCAGTCATTCTAGACTCAGGATTGTTCAAGGAAAAAAATATAGTCAAGATTGACAAAGATTGTTTAAAAAAAGCTGAGAGTTATTCTTTTTATGTGGTTCATTATAGTAGCGTTGATTCGGCTGCGTTTGACGAAATTATCCAATTGAAAAAAGATAACACTGCGATGATAGTCTACGCTCCCACATGCGATGGTAAAATCAATGATAGTGATATGAATAAAATAGATTCACAAAGAAACGCAGTAGTTACAAATTTTCGAGGACGGCTACTTAACGATATCGTAGTCAGTATGATTTCGACAAGTCATCAAATTCGCTAATTAGAGCGAGGGTGTTCAAAGTTCTGTGTCACCCAACGTTTAAAGATCTACGTAGTCGTCGAGCCGCCCTTCGAAGTGGATGCTCAGTTGGGACAATGTCAGGTTCCAATTCTGCACCGGATGCGTCCACTTCTCTGACGCCTTCAACATACCTGCATACAGCCAACTTGACAACAGTCCATAATGCAAAGCAGACG
>NZ_MEBP01000029.1:0-858 GCF_001722075.1 Salinivibrio sp. SS2
AGCGTCTAAATCCTGCACCGTAGACTGATCAAGGGTATAGGTCCAGTTGCCATCAACCAGCTCGAGCGAGCCATAAGTGCCAGACGCTGTGGTATTGGCAAAGCTCGGAGCATCGTCACCATCCACATCACTGATCGCAATGGTGCCCGTGGCAGTGACAGGCGCATCGCCTTCGTTACCTTCGGTCACTGAACCCACAAACTCACCGGTGACTTCCGGCGCATCATCTGTCCCGGTAATGGTGATAACAATATCTTGTTGGGTGTTATCGCTTGCTGTCAGGGTAATGGTATCGGTGACCTGATCACCGTCGTCCAAGTTCTGCACCACAGATTGATCGAGGGTGTAGGTCCAGTTGCCGTTCACCAGTTCCAGCGAACCATAAGTGCCGGTCTCTGTGGTATTGGCAAAGGTCGGAGTATCGCCATCGTCGACATCGCTGATCGCAATGCTGCCGGTGGCAGTGACAGGCGCATCGCCTTCATTGCCCTCAGTGACGGAACCAACAAACTCACCGGTGACTTCAGGTAGGTCCTCGCTACCGGTAATGGTAATGACAATATCTTGTTGCGTGTTATCGCTTGCTGTCAGGGTAATGGTATCGGTGATCTGATCACCAGCGTCTAAATTCTGCACCGCAGACTGATCGAGCGTATACGTCCAATCACCGTCTATTAGCTCGAGCGAACCATAGGTGCCGGACGCAGTGGTATTGGCGAAGGTTGGATTATCGCTATCGTCGACATCGCTGATCGCAAGGGTACCGGAGGCAGTCACGGCCGCGTCACCTTCATTGCCTTCGGTCACTGAACCCACAAACTCACCGCTGACTTCTGGTGCATCCTCGCTACCAGTAAT
>NZ_MEBP01000030.1:0-2567 GCF_001722075.1 Salinivibrio sp. SS2
CTTATTATCTGAATTCAGGAGTGTCTCGCTGCTGCCGCTCCGCGGCTAAAGCCAAATACATCAAACTGAATTTTATTGATACCATCTATTTTCTCATCATGGTTAGTAATTACTTCTATAGCGTCTTTTAAGCTGTCTTGAATTTGATTAGACGCATAAATAGCCTTACTCCTAATACCATAATCTCCAGTCCCTGTTGCTTGGCCGTAAGTGGATTCATCTGCGGGCGAAATATTTTTACTATTCCCCGTTCCAATTCCAGTTATGTATTCTCTAATCAAAACAGCGTTCAGATCTGACGACAACTCTCTATTGGGATATCTTTCGAATAGTTTATACACATTAGTGATTTCATTCGCAGCACTTCCCTCAACCCCTTCTGGATACGCAAAACATGAATCTGGCAACTGTGTCGGCTTAATCGAGCTACTATCTAATCCAGTTTGTTTAGCCAGTATTTCACATTCAGTATCATAGTTGGCTTTCCACGTATTATAGTAACGGTCAAACTGCTGCTTACCCCATAATGCACTGTACGTATTATTGGCCGTACCATCAAAGAACACACCGAAGCGAAGCGTAATAAATTTGTACGCTCTTACTTTAAGAATATATGTTTTATCCGTGACGAGTTTTATTTTGTCGGCGGCTCCTTTTTGATGCCGTTCAGGAAGGGTGACTCTATTTTCTGGTAAATCAGTTAGCTCGTACTGAGGGAGCTCGGTCAGATCACCTGTCGTTGCTTCATGATAGATAACCTCTCCGTCATTGTATCCGGTATAGGTCGTTGAAAATTCCCGTACAGGGTCAGAGTCAGAGTTCACTGCGTGTTGACTGTCTTGCGCTTCACGTAACCAATCACCAAGATCTAACTTTATTTCAACAGGGCCGGGGGCAATGTCTTTAACCAAAATGGGTTGCTCACCCAAAGAAATGGGGTGCGCTTTTTGGGTGGCATCAATTAAGGTGCCTTTAACATCATTAAACGGCTGGTTATACTCATCACGAATAAGTAGCTCTATCCAGTGCTCACGCTTTTCACATGGTTGACAATGTGGGTTTACGCCTGTGTTACTCATACGTCGTTTCCCGTAATTTGAATATTTCTTCGCATTCTTTTTGTTCAAGATGCAGGGCATCACGAACCGCTTCTAAAGTTAGGGACGTCTCGTTGATTAAGTGACTGAGCACCAAACGCTCTGCATACTCATAATCCTTACCATTCTTTTTAGCGTCATTCAGCACCGCCTCAAAAACCTGAGAGGGCTTTTCGAGTTGCATTAGTGCATCGGGTAGACACTCCCAGAGGCGTCTCTCTAGAATCTTTGCATGCACATCTGTGCGGTAAAGTGGCGTTAAATGATGAGGTTTAATTATCCACCAAGGTGCCAGTCGTGGTTGGTATTGTTTATAAACGTCACTATACCATTGGCAATGTTGGCCATTTAAAAACGTTGTTAGCCTTTCAGCTGGCCCCAGAAGCGCAGAAAGCTCTTGCTCATCCATGGTGTGCAGCATGGGTAATAGCACTTGAGGGTCATAAAATCGAAACAAGACTTCCTCACCGTCAAGCGCAGCAATCAATAGACTCTGTAAATGGCTTAACAAAACATCGAGAGTCTGAGTACAAGAAAGGTACATGCCTTGCTGTAATACTTGTTCAGGCAGTTGCCTGACCGACTCAGTCACAGGTAGTAGCCAAGGAGAGAGTGATATTACAGCATCAAACATTTCACCCTGAAAAACCAATCGTGTATCAGGAAATGAAAGCTCCCCGTTGGCTTCTATCGCCTGTTTTAATGTGTTGTCTTCGACCAACCAATATATGTTGTCGATTTGTTCAGTGAACCATTGTTTTATCACTGCCCACCTCCAATAACAGGACATATTTTGACGGCTGGTATATGTGCTTCTTCAGCGGTTAATAGCGCCTCATAAGAAATCGTTTGGGCGGGCATTGGACTCTCTGGCGACTCCACCCCAAACGGGAGGGCGGCGACTTTACCCGCATAGCCACTGCCTGCACCGGGGCTGCCGCCTGAGTTGAGGTTAATCGCAGGGCCTACAAGGTGAACACCGCCGCCATTAATGCTGACAAAGCTGCCGCCGGCTTTGACAGTGATGCTACTTCCTGCCTCAATCACCGCTTTTTGACCGGCTTTGATATGAATTTCATTGCTGGCGTCATTCACCCACACTTGGCCAGCTTTAACATGCAGCGAGCCGTCGACAATCAGGGTTTGGTCTTGTTGGGTGTACTGGCGACTCTCTCCCTCCACGGTATGATGCGCATTGCCCATCACACGATGAAATTGGTCGTTGTGTACCTGATGGTGGTTGTCATGACCAATCTCGGTCACGCGGTCGTTTTCTACCTCGGTGTGCCAGTCTTTTTGCGCGTGTAAATACACTTGCTCACTGCCCGATTGGTCTTCGAACGTGAGCTCGTTGTAGCCCTCGCCTTGGTGGCTTTCACTGCGCCAAACCGTCTTGGTTTTGTGTGCCGGTAAAGTATAAGGCGGCACATTGGTCGCATGATACGTGCGGCCGGTGATAATCGGTTGGTC
>NZ_MEBP01000031.1:0-610 GCF_001722075.1 Salinivibrio sp. SS2
AGACCTTTGTCAGCAGTCTGGGCGATCATTTGATCGCCGTTTTTTATGGATTATGAATGCACACCTGCTTTCGCTTTAAGTGGCATTTTGTCGAAGTCGACACCTTTCCAGCCGGTGACCATAAAATTGCGGATGTTTTGGTGGTCGTTGCCGGATGGATTGCTGAGCACGTCCTCACGATAATACCCGCCAAAACACGCAAGGGTCTGCTCTTCGGTTAACTCGTGCAGTTGGCAAAATGCCAACACTTTACACGAACCGGTATTTTGGCCTGCTTTATTGGCGAGATTGCCATTAGTAAAGCGAGTCGGGGCGTAATCGTAATGTGCATCGATCACGGCCAAGGTCTCATCAAACGTCACCATCTCGGGTGTCTTTGTGATTTTGACGAGAAAACTATCTATGGTCATGTCTGTTCCTGAGTTATTAAAACGCGGCCTCTTCATGGAGGATAGACACGTTGTACCAACTTGCTCCTCCGATGTGAAGTCACTGTGTGCGAATAATGGATAAATATCCATCACTTAAACGAAAAATAGTGTTGCAGTACTTTACATTGCAAGAGGCCATCATTAATATACAAACCTGTTCGGAGGGATGGCTGAGCGGT
>NZ_MEBP01000032.1:0-5401 GCF_001722075.1 Salinivibrio sp. SS2
TATTGATGTATCACTCCCTATTGAGGGTTAACTATAGGAGTGACACAGACTTTTGAACACTACCAAGCTTAGGGTTGGATAGCGACCCAGCCCTTTCTAAAGAGCTTGAAAAGCTGATGGCTGACGCAGATCTTCGACTATCAGACTTCATTCGCGGCCACTTTTTAGCGAGTGCTGCTCAACGATTCGTGTGTTTGTTGGTGAAACGGAAACGCGCAAGTATAAGTTTATCGAGCGCCGCTTTTTTTGGAGCAGTAAATCTGGCTTTTGAGTCAACGTTTGGTGTAGATCACCCTCATTTTCCCCATTATCAGCAAGAATTTGAGCGATTGCGAGATGCCGCCTAACACATATGAGCCCTTCTCCGGTCAATAGGCAAGAGTATTGGCTGCGTCAGCAGCCAATGCTCTCGAACAATAAAGTCGTCTACTTCGTTCTGTCATTTCCGCCATTAAGTCATTGCTTACGGCAAACACATATAGAAGGTCTCTTACTGCGGTCTCACCGCTACCTGCCAATCATGTGGCAGAGCCATTAGATATTTCTCGGTTAACCGAAGCCATATTTTCCAAGGGACGTAAAGGTGTGAAGTTTGGCAATCAAAGAACAAACTTTAAAAATTTTGGGGGCAGGAACCGAGAAATAAAGCAAGAGTAGATTCTGGAGATTGGTACTTAATATATGCTGGTCTTTAAATAAAATTTTGAGTCATTTATTTGAAGCAGGAATAGAAATAGTTAAGGGTCCTTTTAATAAAAATTGCTTTAATCAATAGTTTTAGAATATTTTCTATTCACGCAATTTTTCCTGAATTAATTTAATTTTTACGGCATGACGGCTTAGATTTTGTGGTGGCGTTATGCCCACCTTAATTAGTTGTTCCTAAAATCATTAACAAGGATATGTAATGAGAAATAGAAAATGGATATTTGCAGCTATTTTCCTCATTGGAGGACCTTCACTGTTACCATTTAGTATAGAAGTGATATCACTAGTTGAATTACTTGGTTTTTTAGGGATATGGACAATGTACTCATCCTACGCTGAGTACTTGGTGAATCACCCTAGGTATAAAAGAGGTCTGTGTTTAGCTACAAGTTGGGATCCTCAACCGCAAATGATGTTCTCGGCGAGTGAACTTAAGGCATGTCCTCAGTTAGTTTTTCATATGTTTCCAGTTCAGAGTGTAATAATCTGGACTTTGAATATTCTGTTTTGGAGTGGCCTAGTTTGGTGCCACATTATTTAAGCCAACAAACTTTTCAAGAGGCGTTCGAAACGCGCTGGCGGAATACCAGCGATGCATGAGGGTTTTCTCTTGATACAACAGTGTATTGCTTAACAGGCGGTCTATATGTTTAATCGCATATTTAACTGAGGTTTGCGTCTCAAGCACACGCCTAGGCTGGTTTGGGGTAAATCAGCGCCGTCGAGTAAGGTTTTAGTGGCAAGAGTAAGAGAAATAAGCCGCTTTTTGTGAATGTTGGGGCACTGTTTTGACAGTGTTTGTAGTAGGGTTTGATCATCATGCATCGTTAGCATCGCTATTGAATCTGTCTGTATCGAGTGTGTTTTTGGCGAAATTCATTCGATCAGAGGGAGCGATGCGTGTCTGCTTCATTGTTTCAAAAGATATTTATGAGGGGACTCGCTAGATAGCGGCGCTATAACACCGGTTCATTTTTTATAGTTAGTGGGGTATTCGTTGAAAGTAGGTATAGCCCAAATGCCTATGGATTGGACTGTTGAGGGGAACACAAAAACGATTTGTAATGTCGTTAACAAGAATCATGACTTGGATGTTCTTGTGTTTCCTGAACTGGCAATTACTGGTTTCCATCGAGATATTAAAAATCAGGCACAGAAACATTTGGTCGACAATGCACTGAATGAAGTTTCAATTCAATGCCAACTGTCAAATACATTGGTCTTCATCGGCTACCCATTAAATGAAAATAATAAGGTTTATAATGTGTATTCTGCTATTAATGAGATGGGCACTTTAGAGATAGTTTGGCGAAAAGTAGGGCTAACTCAAAGTGAGTGTACATTTTTTGAATCTGGTGATAAGCGTAGTATCTTGGAACATCCACTTGGGACGTTCAGCTCTTATTTGTGCCGTGAGGCAAGCGACTTTAATTGGGTTGTTGAACAATTATCAGTTCAATCGCCATCTTACATTCTATGGCCAAGCTATATTGGGCAATCTGAATTCTCCGTAAACACTGAAAGTACAAATTATGAGGAGGGCTCAAAAAAGATAGCTAAATCACTCTCTGCTATGGTTATTCAATGTAATTGGCCTAATTCTTTGAATAACTCCAATGATAAAGGGTTAGGCGGTAGTAAGATAATCTCAAGTCATGGTGACATTATTGCGAAATTGCCCTTCGATAAAAATTGTATTGGCGTATTCGATACAACCACTCACGAGTTAGTAATTCGATAAGCGGACGTAAGTGTTATAACAAATGCATCGACACGATTTGCTATACTCGGCATTGTCAGTTTGTCTTTAGTTTTAGTGATTAAGGCGGTAAAACTCAGCTAAGCCTGCATAGTAGCAAACGTATTATGCTGGAATTATAGCGCACGATTAAACTAACTAGGTACTCAAGATGAGCGATAGGGTAAAAGAAGCATTGATTTGGTTTAAGGGGATCTTGGAATCAGAGCGAATTGACTATCAAATTGTTGGTGGTTTGGCTGCAAAAATTTACGGTGGTAGCCGAGCAGTTGCGGACATTGACTTGTTTATCCACAATGTCAATGCAGAAAAACTGTTAGCAAAGGTTGGTTCATATGTCTCCAAACCTTTAACGCATTACGTGGAATACGGTTGGGATTTAGAGTATTTCCAATTAATCTACCATTCTCAAAAAATCGAAGTTGGTTTGTCTAAAGGAACTAGAATTCAATCGGCTCTTGATGGTTCATGGCACAGGTTAGAAATTGATGTTTCTAACTCGGTTTCAATGTGTTACCAAAATGTCGAAGTGCCAGTAATCCCTAAAGACGAGTTAATAAAGTACAAGTGCTTACTGAAAAGAGAAGTGGATTTAATCGACATACAGGAACTGACTGAAAATCGAGCGCCATAACAAAAGTGTATGTCATCAATTTTTAGATTTCGGCGAGGTTCTTATTCCACACGTCGCTCTGCCGCACCGAAGTATGGCCGAGCATCAAGAGAAGGAATGATGTCATTCGTTAGTTTGTTACAAAGAATCGGTAAGGATTAAGGAAAGTATGAAAGTAGATATAAGACCAGCCAAGGAAGACGAACTGGAATCTCTCCATTCTTTGGTTATTTCAAATAATGAATGGACAAAGTTTAATGGCCCTTACTTTCCTTACTCACATCCATCACTAGAACAGTTTGAGAAATCTTCATTTCAAAGATTATTAAATGGTTCAGACCTACAGTTAGTCACTGTGGATGATGTGCCTGTTGGGACAGTAAATTGTTACTGGGAGTGTGAAGAAACTCGCTGGCTTGAAGCTGGTATCATCATTTACGATTCTGCATATTGGGGGAAGGGGGTCGCAGTACGAGCCATTCCTCTCTGGGTTTCGTACTTATTTAATACTAAAGACATTGAGCGCGTTGGTATGACAACCTGGTCGGGTAACCCTCGCATGATGTCGCTAGCATTGAAATTAGGCTTCCAGCAAGAAGCTAGATTGCGAAAAGTGCGTTACTACGAGGGCAAGTACTACGATTCAGTTAAATATGGGATGCTGCGTTCGGAGTGGTTAGAACGCAACTGGCAAGGTGTTTAAGAGAAATTTTCAGCGCTTGGCATTTTCAGTTTTAATCAGCTTTGGTACTTACGCACAATGGATTAGCTAAGGGATAAGCGTTGTTCACACCTTAATTTGGCTCACTTTATTGGAATATTGAACGTTATGGATGATACTTCAGCAACTTGGCGTCAGTACTACGAAAAATCATTGTTACGCCCCCACAATTCACGCACTGAACTCGCCATTGAGTTGGATCAGTCTGGACTGAAAACCGCTGTTGATTGCGGTTGTGGAACAGGAAGTGAGATAGCGTATCTAGAGCAGCAAGGCTATCGGGTGTATGGCTTTGATATTAATGCAGGCTCTATTGCGATATGTTCAGAAAGGTTTAGTTCAAAGCCGCTGGTTAAACTTTCAGAGTGCTCCTTTGAGTCTTTCAATTATCCTTCTACTGGTATAGTGATAGCAAACTCAAGTTTGTTCTTTGCTGATCCGATAGAGTTTAAAAATACATGGCGAAAAATTGCTTCTTCTATCGCGGTTGGTGGTGTTTTTGTAGGTGATTTTATGGGGCCTAGAGATACTTGGGCAACGAATTTTCGGTTGCCGACGGCTCCGTTGAGTAAAGAACAAGTTGAGCTCTTATTTGAAGAGTTTGAAATAGTCAGTTTCAAAGAACGTGATGAGCCTGGCGCGACAATGGTTGGAGCTCCTAAGCATTGGCATATTTTTTCAGTGGTTGCTGTAAAACGTACATCATAATATAGTCATGTGATATACAACATTAGTAATGTAAGCTTTTTTATTAGATTGTAATGCCGGGCATTTTTCTTTTGCGTTGGCATTAGTGATAGATAAAAAAAGTATACGGTTTCTTTACTATTGCGTTTCTCCTTTTTCCACAGAGGAGAATGGTAACGAGCCCCATATTGCTTTCAAGTACAAGGGAAAGAGTTTTTGAAGCAGAGTAGAAGTGAGTTTTGGTCAGGTGAGGAATACGATGCCCAGTATGGCAATTACTACTCGGATGAAATATCGTTCTTTCAGGATTTAATGCTTCATCGACATATCTTATCCCTACTAGATGTCTGCTGCGGGACTGGCCTAGCAACAATCCCATTATCAAAGAAGTTATCTCATGCAGTAGGTATTGATTTTTCTTGTTCAATGGTTGATTTTGCGAAGTCTAAGTCATCAAATATTAGTAATGTCACGTTTTATGAAAAGGATGCCGTAAGTTTCGACTTAAAAAGCGTCTTTGATCTGATTATTATGACGGGAAATGCCTTTCAAGCATTTCTTTCAGGTACAGACCTTTCATCCATGCTCGAAAATGTAAAAAAACACATGCACGGAAATGGTTTTTTTGTATTTGATTGTCGACTTCCATGTCCTAAGCACTTTGAAACAACACATAATTACGAGTATTGGTCTTCCTACACGAGTTACAGTGGAGAAAACGTCGATGTATATGGTTTGGACAGCCGGCACCCAACATTAAGTAATACGATGTTGCATCGTGTAAGAAGAGAATATGAAAATGGTATGCAATATCAAAGCTATATCGAGCTGAAATATCGTTCAATTGACGAGATAGGCGATCGCCTTGAGCAACACGGTCTGCAGTTAGTAGAGACGTTGTTTCCTAAATCAT
>NZ_MEBP01000033.1:0-3287 GCF_001722075.1 Salinivibrio sp. SS2
ATGAAACTGTCGCACATTGAGCCTTTTTGACCGGCATATCAGTGTCATAAACCCCTAGCCTACTAAAACATTCTATCGCGCCATAATCGCATATTGGCGCGAATAAGTATCTACGCTGGCAACCAGAACTGATAAAAATCAGTCTTCGCATGTTTGGGGTTAGCGCGAACAAATTCCCAGCCGTGCTGGCGATAAAAGGCTAACGCACGATGATTATCACGGCTTACAGATAACAACGCTCGCCGGCACCCCGCGTTTGTTAAGGTGGTTTCGATATAGCGCTGCAGCAAAGGGGCCAGCCCGCGACCACGAAAAGCAGGTGCAAGGTAGATGAGATGCACATAACCCGTCTCAGGCTCGGTCGACGTACTGCGAAATTCAAGCTGCCCAGCCCATTCTCCATCGACAAAAATATGCCGATAAAACCACTCGGGCTGATTCATGCGTTCACTCACTCGTTCATAATAGCCCGTTAGAAAGTCTTCAAACCCCTCATCGGAGCCAAAGCTACACACAAAAGCGTCCCGACGTGCAGCTACGCAATTAGCAAAATCGGTTTCAAGATTGATGGGACGGAAAGTCAGGTGCATGGGTGTATCCTTACTCAAGATAATCTCTATCTCCATGACGCGCGCAAAAGTCAGCGCTAGATAGCACGGGTCATCGTTAACTCATCGACTGAATGACCATCGATTCGATAGCAATCCGACATGTTGCCAATCACTTTAAAGCCACATTTTCCGTATAATTTTCGAGCGGGCAGATTATTAGAGAGCACGTTCAAGTCAAGCCATCTGACATGCTCTGTGTGTTGACAAAACACCACCACGGCATTAATTAATGCCGCCCCTACTCCTTGTCGCCTAATACGACTTTCAACTCCCATCCCAAGCATAACGCGATGAGCCTTGTACGGTTCGTTATACTGACGCAAGTCAATATGACCAACAATGGTATTATTCTCTTCTTTAGCCAACCATAGTTTTCTGCAGCCTGTCTGCCCCACCTCAAACTGAAAGCCGTCTTGAAACTTCGCTTTTAACTCTTCGGATACATAGCTACATGCTTTAGAAAGCGGCTGGAAGCTTGGCGCACTATTGGTGTTATTCTCTTCAAGCTGAGCATTCAGATAGACAAAGAATGCTTCTAAATCTGCTGTCGTTGCCTCAACGATTTTCACTGGCTAGTTTCTCTGTCACATAAGTAATAAAAAACATGGCGATATTCGCTCGATGTTACGTTTCGAACATTGATTACAAACCACCCGATAAATCTAAAAAGTTACCGGTCGAAAAGGAAGCTTTATCAGTCGCTAGCCAAAAAATGGCCTCTGCAACTTCTTCTGGCTGCCCCCCTCTTTGCATCGGGATTTTATTTTCTAATCGTTTGACTCTCTCCGGTTCGCCGCCATCTGCATGCATGTCGGTATAAATTAAGCCAGGACGTACACAATTCACGCGAATACCTTCTGCTGCCACCTCTTTAGATAAGCCTTTAGTCAGTGTATCGATTGCTCCCTTAGAGGCGGCATAATCGATGTATTCATTGGGGGAACCAGTTCGGGCCGCACCAGAAGAGACATTTATGATCGCACCACCTTCTCCACCCGATCGCGTCGACATACGTTTAACGGCTTCGCGACAGCAAAGAAAACATCCTGTAACATTGTTGACCAAAATGGCATTGATTCGACTTGCAGTCATATTTTCTAGGCGCGATTGCTGGCGCAAAATGCCAGCGTTATTGACTAGCACATCCAGTTTATCTACTCGCTGATCCACAGACGAAAACAATTTAATGGCATCTTCCTCTTTGGAAACGTCGGCTTGGATTGGGTAACACTCCCCTCCTTCGGCCTTAATGTCGTTTGCGACACGAGATGCGGCCTGATGATTAGACTTATAGTTAATAAAAACTACGTATCCGTTTCGTGCAAATAACTTGGCCGTTGAGGCACCGATGCCTCGCCCACCACCTGTTATCAATACCGTCTTTTTACGCATCTGCATTCCATCCAATTATAAAGCATTATTATTTATGCGTTTTTCTTTCTCTCCGAGGAATTTACTGAAGCGCAATAAATAGCCATCGGGATCTTGAACCAAGAACTCTCGTTGACCGCAAAGCACTGTCCCTTCGTCATACCAGTTTTCTTGTGGTTCTTGATAAAGAGGCGTTTCAGACGCAACCAAGCGTGCCAAAACAGGCGAAATATCACTTAACTCTATTTGAAAATTAACACCTCGTCCGAGTGGGTAGACGAAAGCCCCTGTCTCCCATCCGGCATCATGCATTTGCTCAATCATAATATGAACCTTCTCATACTCTAAGTAAGCGAATATTGGTGTGGTGCGTTGATTTCTAATTTTGAACCCAAGCAAGTCCTGATAAAAATGGAGCGACCTTTCAAAATCACTAACAGTTAACTCTGGCACCATTGGGTTCCAATATTCTTCCATAAAATCCCTTTATATAATAAACAACGAACTTTTTACTCTTAATCACTAGACGAGCTTACTTGCATTAAACACTAAGTGACGTTTGGTTTACTAACATCACTTAACGAATGGTTTTCTTCAAAGTTATTACACTTGATATCTACTTCACGAGATAATATATCTGCTATTTTTGATGGTTCATAAAAGCTCGCTGACGGAATACGTATCAGTTTATGATGACCATAAAGCGCTTCATTTACGTACAGATCGCGTTCCTGTCTTTTCTTCCATTGATGCGTCGCATCATCTAACTCAATCACAGCGAGTATTCTTGTCGTTTTGTCAGTTATCACAAAATCCATGCGCTTTGCCCATGTACGAGAGTTATGTCGGAAGTTGACGGGCTTAACGAGCGCCATAAGAGACACTTGGCTGTGAATGACATAATCAGAGGGAAGTGCCTTTTGGAGAGCAAAATAGAGTTTCTGCTCGTTTCTAGTCGCAAGGTGTGATTGGCGTTTATGCTCAACCCGACGTTTATGCGGATTATCGTCATCTAATTGATTACCAGCGGATTTTGAGCTCTCCATTTCTTGACTAAGAGACGGCTCTTTTCTCTTCCACTGAGTATCCGTTGGTTGGCTATCCTTTGTAAACTTCCACACCAGATGGCGTTGTTTCCTAAATCATTGAACTTATCACTCTAGCGGCGATCAGATCATCAACGCCTCAAAACGGCGTTGTTGATCAAATCATTCACCTAACGCACTGATCCCAATGGGGTTGCCCCCATCAATCAACTCGGTAACTAACAGGCATACCAAGTCTTATGACTTTGTTTATTGCTTT
>NZ_MEBP01000034.1:0-14371 GCF_001722075.1 Salinivibrio sp. SS2
GATTTAGGAAACAACGCCCGCCTTCTCTCCCGACGTTCTTCTGCGTCGCTTCCAGCACTGCCGCCGCAATACCGATGAGCAGATTGAAGGTGAATCAGCGTGGGCGTGGGAAATGTATTGTAACTATTACAAAGAGCTGACTTCTAATCGCCAGCGAGGTTTCTCGAAGCTGTTCTGGGAAATTTTTGAGCAGGTTTATGACAAGCGTATCCGTGAAAAGCAATTGGAGGGCTAAAGCGGTGATCAAAAAACTGAGTATTGTCTGTGCACTTTTATTGTTGACGGCGTGTAGCTCTTCCGATGAATACAAGCCTGAAGAGCAACCCACGACGGTGACTTTCAGTCTGGTGAGCGATACAGGTGTTAACCCAAATATCGCGGGTGATCCAGCCCCAATCGAGGTGCAAATCTTTGAGTTGGAAGACGACTCAATGTTTATGTCGGCAGGGTTCGATCAGTTGCGTACCGATTATAAAGGGGCACTGAGTAGTAATTTTATTAATAACTACGATTACGTGTTAACTCCTGGACAATTCAAGTTCGTTAACGCCTTTAAAATAGATGAAGACACAAATTACATTGGTGTGATGGCACATTTTTCAGAGCCAAACTTAGGTGAATGGAAAAAGGCTGTGAAGGTGCTTAATAAAGGCCGTCAATATCACCTGCTAATGCTTTTCAAAGATTACGACGTGAAATTAGAGAAGGTAGAGTAAATTTAATGTTTGCACGGAATCGGGTGATATGGAGTGAAGGGCTTTTTATTAAGCCGCAACACTTCCAACAGCAGCAACGTTACAGTGAATACTTATTGGAAGAGAGATTGACATCTGTCAGTAAGTATTTGTATGGCGTATCGGAGCTTTCGTTAAACCCTGAATATTTGGCTTTCGGTCGTATTGCGATAGAGCGAGCCGTTGGGGTTATGCCTGATGGCACCGCGTTTCGTATTCCGCAGGAAGATGTGATGCCGGATGCCTTGGAAATTGAAGATAGCTCCCTATCTAACCAATTGATTTATCTCGCAGTCCCGCTGCGTAGTGAGTCGATCATGGAAGTTAACTGGCCCGACGATAAAGGGTCGGGGCGCTATGAAAGCCGCCGTATCGACGTGCGCGATGTCCATAGTGTTCAAGGTGATACAACCACGCTAGATGTTTCTCCGATTCATTTGCAATTGATGCTCGAAAAAGAGGATCGCAGTGCTTATGCATCTATTCCGGTTGCTCGTATCTTAGAAAAGCGTCCAGATGGAAGTGTCGTTCTCGATCCTGACTTTATTCCCTGTCATTTTAATGTTGCCGGTAACGCTACATTGCATCGGTTTATTAATGAAATGGCGGGATTGATGCACGAACGTGCCAAAAATATCGCTCAACGTATCAGTTCTCCTTCTCAAGGCGGTGTTGCGGACGTTTCGGACTTTATGTTGTTGCATTCATTAAATCGTTTGCAGCCACAAATGAAGCATTTGGCATCCTTGGGTAGCTTACATCCAGAGCGTTTGTATGAATGTTTGTCCTCGGTGTGTGGTGAGTTAGCAACATTCACCGATGAAAGCCGCTTGGCACCGACGTTGCCGGCCTACAACCACGATATGCCTAGCGAGTCCTTTTGGCCGGTGATTCGTTATTTACGTCAAAGCCTCAGTGTTGTACTGGAGCCACGAGCGGTGTCAATTCAGCTTGATAAGCGTAATTACGGCTTAATGGTTGCGCCAATTCAGGATCCGCAGCTGATGGATTCGGCGGAGTTCATCGTTGCTGTGAAAGCGCGCATGCCATTGGATGAGTTGCGCCGGCTGTTTACTCAGCAAACCAAAGTGTCTTCTGTTGAAAAAATACGGGAGCTTATTTCACTTCAGTTACCTGGCATCCCACTCATTCCATTACCGGTGGCGCCACGGCAACTGCCTTACCATGCGGGATACACCTACTATCAGCTGGATAAAGAAAGTGCAGCATGGGCGATGCTTTCTAACTCAAGTGGGTTTGCATTCCATGTGGCAGCAGCATTTGATGATTTAGATATTCAGTTCTGGGCAATTAGGGATTGATCATGGCGGCAACCGAAGACAGTGTTTTCAACGATCTTTTGTTTGATGATGTTGAGAAAATAGATAGCGACCAAGACTATTGGTTTCAATTACGGGGCCATAACCCAAACGCGTTGGTGGATGCAGCAACGCCACTGTTTGGTCTTGCGCTACGTGTTCGTTCTCTCTCAAGCTGTAGCAATATTGAGCAGATTTACCATCAAACGATCGAAGAAATTAAAGCGATTGAAATCGAGCTATCGGAACAAGGTTTCGAGCATGCTGTGCTGATGGCATATCGCTACATTCTTTGTACGTTTCTCGATGAAGCGGTGATGGGAACAGCATGGGGAGCATCGACATGTTGGGCTGAGCACTCAATGCTGTCCCGTTTTCACAACGAGACCTGGGGTGGAGAAAAAGTGTTCACCATTCTAGGTCGTCTTGAAAGCGAACCTGAAAAGTATCAACCGCTGTTGATCTTTATTTACCACTGCTTATGCCTGGGCTTTGAAGGCAAATATCGAGTCATTGATGGCGGGCATGCTCAGCGCGAGAAAGTGATCAAAAGGTTACATGATTTGGTCCTTGATGATGAGCAACCTAAAGCCTTGGCAGACGCGAGTGATCATGTTGTCAACACGCGTTATGCGCTCAGTAAGCAGGTGCCTTTATGGGCAGTCTTCGCTGGTTTCGTCGTGCTTTGGGCAGGTATTTTTGCGGGTTACTCGTACTTACTCCATGAAAAGTCTGAGAATGTGCTAAGCCAGCTGAATCAACTGCTTTAGCCAACAACGTATTTTATTTAGATAACTAGGTGTCCCCGTGATTCGAATTGAATTATCTACGCTAATTTCAAAATTGAATGAGCAAAGTAAACTTGCTCTTGAGCAAGCGGCCTCGCTCTGTATTGAAAGGCAACATCCAGAAGTATTGATTGAACACTTCATCGAAGTGTTGCTGGACAATCCGCTTTCTGATGTTCGTTTGATCGTAAAACAAGCGAACGTTGAAGTTGAAGCACTAAAACAGGCGCTTTCTTCGAGCTATGAACGTGACAAAGCACTAGACACGTATCCTGCCTTTTCCCCACTACTGGTTGAAGTATTGCAAGAGGCTTGGTTGCTATCGACGACTGAATTGGATCAATCGGAATTGCGCTCGGGTATTGTATTTTATGCCGTACTTAACCGCGCCGATCGTTACCTTTCTCGTCCAGCCGCCAAGCTGTTGGATGGCATTAATCGTGAAAGTCTAAAGAAACATTTTAACGCGATTGTGGCTGATTCCGCAGAAACGGCGGTTGATACAAATGCGGCAGCGAAAAAGCATGCGCCTTCTCTCGAGGGCAGTGAATCTCCGCTATACAAATACTGTTCAAACATTACGGCACAAGCAAAAAATGGCGAGCTCGACCCGGTCTTATGTCGAGAGGAAGAGCTTAACTTGATGGTTGATATTTTATGCCGTCGCCGTAAGAACAACCCCATTGTTGTAGGTGATGCAGGGGTGGGTAAAAGCGCGATGGTCGAAGGTCTGGCATTGCGCATTGCAGCCGGAAATGTTCCGGAAAAACTTAAGCACGTTGAGTTATTCAGCTTAGATTTAGGCCTACTTCAAGCTGGCGCCTCTGTGAAGGGTGAGTTCGAAAAACGCTTGAAAGGGGTTATCGATGGTATCAAGACGGCACCCAACCCAATTATTCTCTTTATCGATGAGGCGCACACGCTTATCGGTTCAGGAAACCAAGAAGGCGGTAGTGACGCAGCAAACTTGCTCAAGCCAGCACTGGCGCGAGGTGAGTTAAGTACCATTGCTGCAACGACTTGGAAGGAATATAAAAAGTACTTCGAGAAAGATCCTGCACTTACTCGTCGTTTCCAATTGGTGAAATTGGAAGAGCCTTCTGTTGATCAAGCGGTCAATATTATGCGTGGTCTTGGTAGTGCCTATGAAAAAGCCCACGGCGTTATTATTGCTGACGACGCGTTAAAAGCGGCTGCAGAGCTTTCTGCTCGCTACCTTTCAGGACGACAGCTCCCCGATAAAGCCATTGATGTGTTAGATACGGCATGCGCTCGGATTGCTATTAACATGACGACGCCACCGAAGCGCTTGGCGTTGCTTGAAACGCTTTGTCACCAACGTCAACAAGAAATCGAGATGCTGAAGCGCGCAGAGTTTATTGGCCAGCCGGTAGACACGGAACGTCTCGATGAATTGGAAACCTTGGAGCAGGCGGATGAAGAAGAAAAGCGTCTTCTCTCATCACGCTGGAATGAGCAACGCGAGTTGGTAGAAGAAATTGTATCCTTACGCGCCAGGCTGTTAGACAAAGATAGTGCCGATGTCAGTGACGATGCGGATGAAGCGTGTGATTACGACGCACTCGCGAAAACGCTGTCAGAAAAATATGCGGCACTTGACGCGATTCCTCATGATGAGCGTCTTATGCACCCGCACGTTGATGCGGAACAAGTCGCTGAAGTGATTTCTGATTGGACAGGTGTGCCTGTTGATCAGATGAACAGTGATGAGCTTTACAAGATCACCAACCTGACAACACTGCTTGGAAAGGCGATCAAAGGGCAGGATATTGCCATCGAACGTGTTCATCGTCACTTGCTGACAGCACGTGCAGATCTGCGTCGTTCAGGCCGACCGAAAGGCGCATTTTTACTGGTTGGTCCAAGCGGTGTGGGTAAAACCGAAACCGTTGTGCAGCTTGCTCAACAGCTCTACGGTGGTAAGCAGTTTTTAACCACGATTAATATGTCGGAGTACCAAGAGAAACACACGGTTTCACGTTTGATTGGCTCTCCCCCAGGCTACGTGGGCTATGGCGAGGGTGGTGTACTGACTGAGGCGATTCGTAAAATGCCTTATTCGGTCGTACTGCTTGATGAAGTCGAGAAAGCGCACCCAGAAGTATTGAACATCTTCTATCAAGCCTTTGATAAGGGTGAACTGGCAGATGGCGAAGGCCGCGTGATTGACTGTCAAAACACCGTATTCTTTTTGACCTCGAACCTCGGTTATCAAACGATCGTTGATCATGCTGATGATCAAGCGAACCTTGATAATGCCTTGTATCCAGAACTTGCGGCTTTCTTTAAGCCGGCACTGCTTGCACGTATGGAAGTCGTACCTTACTTGCCACTAGGCCAGGACGTACTCGCCGATATCGTGCGAGGTAAACTCACTCACCTCGAACAGACATTTGCTCAGCGTTATGGCGCAACTGTTGATATTCATGAAAGCCTGATTGACGAGATATTGCAGCGCGCGACTCGCAGTGAAAACGGGGCACGTATGCTGGAAGCGATTATAGAAGGTCAGTTATTGCCTCCTGTTTCGCTATCTCTGCTTAACAAACTGGCTGAGAAATCAGATATCTCTCATGTGCGTTTATACGCCGAAGAGGGTGAGTTTAAAGGCGAGGTTGAGTAAGAATGCGTAATTGGCTGGCTTATGTGACTGACCTAGCGAAGGAAAGGCGGACTGTCGATCTACAGTCTCGCTTTATCCAAATCGTTGTTGGTGAGCTCAAGCTACGCGAAGGAATGCTACTCACACCCAGTTGCGATGGCAGACAGCTTGTCTGCCACGCATCGGATACGTCTTGGTCGGTAACGGATTTTGACACCCCCTTTGCTCATGTTCTTCAAAATGTCGTCCCTATGCATTTAGGTGCGGAAGATATTGTTTATTGGCAATCAAATCGAGCGTTTGCTGAGTTTGTCGGTGAGCTTGGTTTGTTTGAAGCCGTCAATATTTATCCTTTGGTACGTCGTGACACGAATACAAAGCTTGTTGTTTGTCTAGTGGGAGATAGCGATGCTCTATCTTCGCTGTGGCACGACGACCCAGGTTTCAGTCAATTTGTGGATGTGTTTGTGAATCAGTGGTCTCTACTTAGTGAAATGGAAGGCGAGGAGAGCCGTCGTAGAGCGTTAAGAGCCTCTCTTTCTGATATCGAAAAAAGGGCGCATCAGCAAAAGCAAGCAGCGAGCTTGTCTGCCACGCTTATCGGTGACAGTGCACCGATGCTGCGTCTTCGTGACCAAATTGCTAATGCGGCATCATCGCATCTCTCTGTGCTCGTTCAAGGAGAGACAGGAAGTGGTAAAGAGTTGGTCGCGCGTGCCGTTCACGATCTATCAAACCGAAATGCTCAGCCATTTGTGCCTATCAATTGCGCGGCGATACCAGAGCACTTGCTCGAGAGTGAACTATTTGGGCATGTGAAAGGGGCATTCTCTGGCGCCGTGAATCATAAAGAAGGGCTTATTGCACAAGCGAATGGCGGCACGCTCTTTTTGGATGAAATTGGCGATATGCCAATGAGCTTGCAAGCAAAGTTACTCAGGGTACTGGAGTCTGGAACATTTCGACCTGTCGGAGGACACCAAGAGCAACAATCAGATTTCCGGTTGGTGTCGGCTACTCATGTTCATCTACTTGAAAAAGTGCGTGCAGGCGAGTTTCGACAAGATCTGTATTATCGCTTACTGCAATACCCACTGCATGTACCAGCACTTGCGCAGCGTAAGGAAGACATACGTCAGCTATGTTTCCACTTTATTCAACAATTTAACCAACAACATGGCACTAGCATCCGTGATATTCATTTCCAAGCGTTGGATGCGCTACTTGGCTATAGCTTCCCCGGGAACGTGCGCGAGCTAAAACACTTAATCGAGTATGCCTGCGCGCAAACGGCAAATGGCGAGGCGATAAAACTGGCAACCTTTGGTGCGCGCTTGAATATGTCGGTAAGCAGTTCCCCAGCCCCGGCTCCAGCAACGGATGATGTCCGCTCCGTTTGTTACACCAATGGGCTATCGACATCGAGCCGCGTGCTGAATATCGACGCTGCGTCGATTGGCGATCTGAAACAAGCATTGATGGATTTTGAACAGCGCATTATTGCGGATAGGTTGTCGCAGTTTGATGGTGACACCGCCAAAGTAGCAGAAAGCCTTGGTATTCCGAGAAGAACATTGACTTATAAATGTCGAAAATTAGAGATAAAAGCGCCATGAATACGCACAACCACGCTTTCGCAATTGTCGCATCGATAACACTTCTTTGTAGCCCGTTTTTTTCAGTTGCGGTAGAGAATTCTCCTGGGACGTTATTGGATCAGGCCCAGCAATGTAGGGCGGTCCCGTCTCGTTTAGATCGCCTGGCATGTTTTGACCGCGTTTTCAATACTCAAATGCCGGAGAGTAGTGACGTTATTGAGAATGCTGTCCAAAAACCTCAGCAGTGGCTTCGTGCCGTGAACGCCGCGAATGCGAGCGCGCCTCAAGCTTGGTCATTGACAGAGCAAGGGGAAGGACGCGGAAGTAGCGCTTGGATAACCCTTCAAGCAAACAATGTAAGAACGCGCTTTAAAGCAAGTGAGCAACCGGTATTGATGCTGAGTTGTATCGATAACCTCAGTCGCATTGAATTGATGTTGCCCGAGCCAATTGATGACGGCAGGGTTAAGGTTTCATTCCCGGGAGGACATACCCAATATTGGAGGAGTGGAGATGTCGGTATAGTACTGTCCTCTTCGAGAGGGTTACCTGCGATTAGACTTATGAAGTCGTTAATAGGAAGAGATTCTTTTGTTATACGTTCGAACTCGGAGTATATAGACGGCCTTCGCTTTGACACTGCGCCGCTCAATAACACCATACAAGCATTACGCGAACGTTGCGGTTGGTAAAGATGGAATTAAAAGAGTACAAGCGTTGCATCGCGCAACCTATTGACGCGGCGAACCCGGTTGGAGAGCGACTGGTTGACGATCCATTGTTTGATTTTGTTGAAGATCAAATGATGAAAGTTGGCTCCTTGTCTCATGGTGATGTGCAGTGGGATGAGGTTGAGCATAGCGTCGTTAAACTGCTGTCGGAAAAAACAAAAGACATCAAGCTGCTTGCATACCTGTTGCAGTGCCTGCACCACCAACCGTCTCCGTCGAGATTCATTCTCTCGTTTGATGTGATGGCAAGCTTCATGTCGAACTATTGGGAGCAAAGCCATCCAGCGCCCGGCAAACGCGGCAATCTACCGCGGCGCAAGTTCTTTAGCCAAATGGCTCAGCGCTTTTCTATGGCGGTCGATAAAACCGACTTTGGCCAATTCGATGCGCAAGATAGAGAACAGCTCAATCAGGCTATCGAGGCATGGGAAAAAGCGATTGAAGACAATGGGCTGACGAATGACCTTGTCGGCAGTGTGGTTGGAAGTATCAAGTCAGAACTGCGCAAAGCGGAAGAGCGTCAGCGCGTAAACGAGGTGGCGAAAGAGCAACCAACGCCTTCGCGCACCAGCACGACGCCGACAACATCATCCGTGGATGTCGATCATTCTAGTGATAAAGCCACTAAACAGACACTACTTAAGGTCGCTTCGTTCTTGGCTGAACAAGACGATGGGGTGGCGCTGGCGATTCGATTAAGGCGCTACGCCGTCTGGTACAGCATCACTGCTTTGCCCGACCATAAACCCGGTGGGGAAACGCTGCTGCGAGGTATGCAGCAAGACCGTGTCAAAGACTATCAAGATAAAATGCGCCATCCCGATTTAGCTTTGTGGCGTCAGGTCGAGCAAAGTTTGACCATGGCACCGTATTGGTTTGATGGTCACTTAATGAGTTACACCATTGCCCAAAAACTGGGCCATCAAAATTGGTGCGATGCCATTCAATCCGAAGTGGCGCAATTTTTAGAGCGCTTACCTGGGCTGAAAGATTTGCAGTTTAAAGGTGGAGAGCCCTTTGTTTCTGATGCAGTGAAAGACTGGTTAGCCAGTGGCAGCGCGAATCAGAGAGGAGGGGGCCAGTCAGTCAGTGGCGATTGGCAGGAGAAAAAGAAAGAGGCACTTGCCTTGGCGAAAGAAGGTGGAATTGCCGTTGCACTCTCCATGCTAAACGATGGGCTACAGGCAGCAAACGAGCCAAGAGACCACTTTTACTGGCGTATGCTTTCGGCCGACCTCTTGCACGCGAACCAGCTAAACAGCATGGCAAAAGAGCAGTATCAAACCTTGAACCAAGAAATTAAGACCATGAGTGTCACCGACTGGGAGCCCAGCTTGGTTGAACAACTTGAACGCAAAACAACGTCAGAGTGATTAAGGGCGAAAATTCATGTGGAAACATCTTTTCAAAATAGCGAAAAAGCTGAAGCCTGGAATGCTTGCGGCTTTTCCTATTTTATTGGTTGCGATATTTATCCTTGTTAATGTCGCCATATGGTGGGCAGGTCCTTGGCTAACACTCGGTGAGCAAAAGCCTCTTGCATCTATCGCGGCGCGTGCGATCTGCAGTGGCTTTATTACACTCGGGGTGTTGGCGATTTGGGGTGTTTGGCAATGGCGTAAGCTACAAGGTTTCAAAGCGGAGCAAGAGCACGCTGAGCGACTACGCGAAGACCCTATTCAAGTATACGAAGAGCGCCAACAGTCTGAGCTTGATCAAGTTGTTGCGAACATGAAGCAAAACTTGAACAAGCGAAACCACCTTTACGCACTTCCATGGTACTTAGTGCTGGGATTAGAAAACGCCGGCAAAACCAGTCTTATTAATCGCTCTGGGCAGAACTTCGTGTTTTCGTCTGTAATGCGAGCATCTGGGCAAAAAAGCGAAAACCCATATTCATTTGATTGGTGGATAGGGGATGAGTCGGTATTGATTGACCCTGATGGCGAGCTACTCACTCAGGGCAACAAAGATGAAAATAACGACGGTGAATTAGAGCGCCGTCTGTGGTTACACTTTGTTAAGTGGCTGGAACAAACACGCAGTCGTCGTCCACTTAATGGCATTGTGCTGACGCTAGATGCATCACACCTAGCGACGGCGACAGCGTCTGAACGTAAAGCTTACGCTAACTTGCTGCGTGCGAGGTTGCGCGAGTTGATGGAAACCCTGTCGACGCGATTGCCTGTTTATATTGCCTTAACTAAGCTCGATTTACTGTATGGGTTTGAACCCTTCTTTAAGCATTATTCGAAGCAGCAGCGCGATGAAGTGCTTGGGTTTACTTTCTCTTTAAACTCAGTGGATGACTTAGACTCGTGGTTAAAAGAGTTTGATGAGGCATACAGTGGCTTTATCGACAGGGTAAATGCGATCGTGCCTCACGCACTGGCAACACCGCTCGACTTTGAGGATCGCAAAGCGATATACAGCTTCTCACGCCAAATTGCAGGGCTGAAAGAAATATTGGCCACCTTCTTTAATGAAGCGTTAGCAAGCGATCAGTTCTCGACATCCGCACTGGTGCGAGGGGCCTATTTCACATCGGTATATCAACAAGGTGTCCCAACCAATGCCTTTGATGATGCGGCTTCTCGCCGTTATGGGCTCTCGCATGCGGTGAACCGTGCGCAGAAGTCGAAAAACTCTACCGTTTATTTTACGCAACGGCTTTTCAGCAACATTATTTATCCAGAAGCAGGACTCGCGTCTGATAACTTCCGGGTGGCGAAGCATAAGCGACGTTTAATTGGTATGTCGGTGTTGGCTTGCTCAATTGCAACCGTGCTGCTCGTGGGGACGTGGCATCGCTACTATCTTGCCAACGTTGCACATGCGGATGCGGTGCTAACCAAAGTCGACCAGTATAAGACGCAATTTCCGAGTAATGCGGCAGGAGCATCGCAACAAGAAGTATTGAAACCGCTGAACCAGATCCGACAAGCCACGTTGGAGTTTGGTTTTTTCCGAGATAAGCCGAAGTATATCTCTGACTTTGGTCTCTATCAGGGACATGTGATTGGGCCTAAGGTTGAACAAACGTACTTGAACTTATTGAAGAGCCGTTTCTTACCCCTGCTGATGGCGGATACTGTGGTTGATCTTAACCAGGCAACGACGGATCAAGAAAAGCTTGTCGCATTACGTATATATCGAATGGTTGTTGATAAGAGTGGTCGTTATAACGATTACGTAATGGATTATTTTAGCAAACAATGGCAAAGAGAATTTGCTGGCCAAAAATGGGTGCAAGAGCGTTTACTTGAACACCTTGATTATGCAATGCGCCACACTGACCTTACTGATGCGCGTCTAAACGGTGATGAGATATCAGACCGAGTAATGCGACCTTATGATATGACGATTGCTCTGACGCAGGAACACTTACGTCAAATGCCGACAGATCAGCGTGTTTATCGTAATCTTAAACTCGATGCTGAGACCGTGCTAGGCGCGCCGATAAACTTGAGGAATGAGGTTGGCCCCGTCTTTGATGTGGTTTTTGAAGAGCGAGTGGTTAATAGCGAAAGCCTGTATATTCCACAAATGCTGACTAAAAAAGGCTTTGAAGAGTATTTTGTACCCAAACTGCAATCCGTTTCTGACCTCGCGTTGATCGACAGCTGGGTACTCGGTGAAGCCGAAACCGCGGAGTTTAGTGAAGCAGATAAGAAAGCGCTAAGGAACAAGATTCGCGATCTTTATGTTGCGGACTACACCAATACATGGCGAACGGCACTGAATGAGATTGACGTGAAATTCTTCAGTGATATCAACGATGCCGTTACTGTATTGGATAACTTTACCGGTCACGTTGGACCGCTGCAGCGCCTATTGCGTACGTTGGAAACCAATACTCAGCTTGCATCAGGGCTGGGATTGGATGAAGACGCACAGGATGCGATTGCAGAGAATCCAAAATATAACGTCGCGTCTCAGATCCAAGCGCCGTTTTCTGACTTAAATAGCCTTGTTAAAGCGGTCAATGACAAGCCTGCCTACTTGAGTGAAGTACTGGCGTCCGTGCAAGAACTCAAGAGCTACCTTAAGTCTATTCAGGATGCGCCTGACGTCGGTACGGCCGCGCTCGATGCAACTAAAGCGCGTGTGAAGCTGGTAAACACCGACCCTATCTATACGCTAAAACGTATTGCCACAGGCTTACCAGAACCGCTGGATGGCATGGTCGACAAACTGGCAGATGAAAGTTGGCATGTTGTAAAACAGGCGGCAATTCAGCATCTTGAAGTCCGCTGGTATCAAGATGTTTATCGTCCTTATCAACAAAAGCTGGCTAATCGATATCCGTTCAATCCGCAGGCGAGTAAAGATGCATCACTCAGTGACTTTGAGAGCTTCTTTGCGCCGGGTGGGACTTTGGATAGCTTCTATAACAACCAGCTTAAGATGTTTATTGATGAAAACATCTCTGTGGGTAACAGCGGCATTGACGGTTCATTGATCCGCCAAGACTTGCTTGCTCAGATCCGTCAAGCACAAAAGATTCGAGAAGCATTCTTCAACCGCAAAGGTATCTTAGATGTGAGCTTCTCCGTTGAACCTCTTCGCTTGAGCAGTAATAAGCGTCGTAGTGTGTTGAATATTGATGGGCAATATGTGACCTATAGCCACGGCCCGCGAGACAGTATAGAGCTGATCTGGCCGAATACACTGCGAGACTCGGCAACATCGAAGTTGACGTTGGTACCGACAAAAACCAATTTGTCTCCACGCAGTGTTGTGATACGTGGTCCGTGGGCATTATTCCGTCTTCTCGATCAAGGTGCGGTCGTATCGGCAAGTGCGACATCTGTTGATTATCAATTCAACGTTGATGGTGGCGGAATGATTTACCGCGTTAATGCGCAAGCCGCGACTAACCCATTCACTCAGCGTTTGTTTAAGTCCTTTAAACTCTCACGCAACCTTTACTAACTGATCATGGGGCGAGGGGACTCGCCCCTGCATTATCAGGAAAGCCAAACATGCCTTTTATTATCTCAATAGATAACCAACCCTTTAAGATTTCACTCGATTCATCAAGCATTCGTGATGACGAACGTTACGACGCGGTTAGGGAACAAATTAACAAGCGTCATTCTCCGCTATCAGGCGGCACAGATTGGGCATGTGTGAAGGACTCTTGCCAAGCCTTGGCACGTGATAAGGGGATTGATTTATTACTCAGTGGCTATTTTACCGTTGCAGCACTAAAAACCAGCGGATTGGCAGAATTTGCCAATGGTTTAGAGTTGCTGCTTGCATGTTTAAATAATGAAACTGAGGTCAATGAGAAACGAGCGCGTGCGCGTAAAGAAGCCCTTGATTGGGTGAATTCGCGCGTATTAAGTGAATTAAAACAAATCAGGCCCGATCAACAGGCATTGCGTGACCTCTATCGCTGCGAACGACTTTGCGATTCGCTCTTTCATGTTTTAGAGCGGCAGCAACCTCATCATGTTGTCGATTATGAAGGGCTTGCTTACGTTTTATTTGAGCACATAGACCGGATAGAAACCCGTTTACACAGTGCCGTGAAACAACAGCAACGTGATGAGGAGGAAAATCCTACCATCACGGTTAAGAAAAGTCGTCGCCAGAACGTATTCGCTTGCGCGTTTGGTGCGATCCTAGTGGTGATTATTTGGCTTGCTTACCCTTATATTCCGTATTTCCAAACCCCCTTTATTACCTACAGTCCTCAACCTAGCTTGAACTCTGAACGTGCACTGAAAGAGTTTACTCAACGATATAGCCCGTCTTCTTTGACACGTTGGCAAGATGCATTTGTTGCTATGTATCAACAAGCTATTGAGTCAGAACTCGATCAATCTATTGAAACGCCCAAAGTGTTGGCTGCGCAGCACCTTAATGCGCTCACGACGTTGTACGGAGAGCATGAAGCATCAAGCGTATTGTTAAGTGTTTATAACACGCAGCGAGAAGAGGCACTGGAAAGCACTAATAAATATATTGATAAATTCAGAGCGGTACGGACCAAGATGGCGAATATCGCGCTACTTGCCGAGCAAAATCGTTGGTGGGCGCTACAAAAGCAAACACGTTCACTCGAAAATTTTGCGATCAGTTTATCGCCTATTTATGGTCGTGCGGATTACGTCACCCTGTTGATTGAGCAAGGTGAGTTTGAAAAAGCAAACAACGAATTAATGGTACTGACCGAACGTCTCAATCATTTGAGCTGGAAAGTGGCTGAGCTAAACGAAGCGTTGAATGATGCTTCCGCCAAGGTGACCACGGAGAATGAGAATTAAGCAGGTAAAGCAACTTCTTGCCTCGCCGAGCAAAAACTTGCTTGTGGCGTGCAAAAAATTGGTCAGTGAGAGAGTAAAGTACTGAATTATAGAGATAAAAAAGCTGGCATGCATTTCGCTATATGGGATGGCGAACAGAGGCACCGACTGGACAGCCTCTTCCATTAATAAGAAAGGAGCGATTATGCCAACGCCATGTTATATCTCGATTGAAGGTGAAACTCAGGGTTTGATTACAGCCGGTGCCTGCACCGCGGATTCTATCGGTGATGCCTATGTAGACGGCCCCCAACACCAAAGAAC
>NZ_MEBP01000035.1:0-739 GCF_001722075.1 Salinivibrio sp. SS2
AATAATTTGCCAAAACCGTAGGCAGGATAACGCTCTGCTGCGTCCTGCAACGTCGCGATAACCTCATCATCCCGATGCGGATCTGGTCGGTAACGATAGACTGAGTCGCTAATGCCAACTACGCGGCAGGCCATTCGCAAACTGACCTGATAGTGTTTGCGAGCGTAATCGACAAGCTCGCGCTTAACCGCTGGCCCTACAGCTTTTTTTCCAGAATATCTTTAACGATACGGTGCTCAAGGCTTAGGTCGGCAAACATTTGCTTGAGCCTCCGATTCTCATCCTCAAGCTCTTTAAGCCGTTTAACATCTGACGCTTCCATCCCACCATACTTGGACTTCCAGTTGTAGTATGTCGCATCAGAGATGCCATATTCGCGACAGACTTCGTTGACCTTTCGGCCTGCTTCGACTTCCTTCAAGATCTTTACGATTTGTGTTTCTGTGTAGCGTGATTTTTTCATCATGCGTTCTCCGTTTGTTTCAGTGTAAACGGAAAACCTCTAATTGCTAATGACCAGTTTTTTGGGGAGGGTTACAGATGAATATCATATGGCTCTAAGAGTACACGAGGCCGACAGATTTCTCGGATGCAGTTTAATGCATGAAAAAACAATACGGAAAACAACGAGTATCATGACATGCAACAGCTCTAACCAATATACAGGCAACTAACACCACTCAGAAACAGAACAAGCAATCATAGACAGATCAACCAGCAGAACATGTAACACAACATA
>NZ_MEBP01000036.1:0-7174 GCF_001722075.1 Salinivibrio sp. SS2
GGGCATATACGAGGTCCAGTATGTACGGTTCTGTGAGAGGGATGAGGCGGCAACGCCTCACCCTACTCGATGTATCAAACCTGAATGGGAGCGCTATCCGCCTGTGCCGATAAAACGCCCTTTATCGGCTTATCCGTTTTTACGCTCTTCACCCATACAGGCTGCGGCGGTAAAGACTACGTCTGTTGAGCTATTAAGCCCCGTTTCTGCCGAATCTTGCAACACACCAATGGTAAAGCCAACACCGACCACTTCCATAGCAATTTCGTGCGGGATACCAAACAAGTTACACGCCAGTGGGATCAGCAAGAGCGAGCCGCCTGCAACGCCTGAGGCACCGCACGCAGACACTGCGGCAACAATGCTAAGCAGAATTGCAGTGGCAATATCCACTTCAATTCCCAAGGTATGTACAGCGGCGAGTGTAAGAACCGTGATGGTGATTGCCGCGCCACCCATGTTGATCGTTGCCCCGAGTGGAATCGAGACAGAGTAAGTATCTTCATCAAGCTTGAGTTTACGGCACAGCTGCATATTCACAGGGATGTTCGCGGCTGAGCTACGGGTAAAGAAGGCGGTAAGGCCACTTTCACGCAGGCAGCGGAAAACCAGTGGATACGGATTTTGGCGCGTTTTATAAAACACGATCAGTGGGTTAACGATCAACGCGATCGTTGCCATACTGCCAAGGAGCACGCCAAGCAAATGAATGTAGCCAAGCAGCGCATCAAAACCACTTTGTGCCAAGGTGTTGGCGACAAGGCCAAAAATACCGATGGGCGCAAAACGGATCACGAAGCGCACAATCATAGACACGCCTTCAGACACGTCAGAGAAGACGCGTTTAGTCTCGCTTGATGCATGGTGTAAGGCAATGCCCAAACCAATCGCCCACGCGAGAATACCGATATAGTTACCGGACATCAGAGCGTTGACTGGGTTATCGACAATATTAAACAGCAAGGTGTTTAGTACTTGGGTAATGCCTTCCGGTGGCGCGACAGCTGCATCGGTTGCGGCAAACTGTAAGGTCGTCGGAAACAAAAAGCTCATGGTAACCGCGGTCAAGGATGCCGCCAGCGTGCCGAGCAGGTAGAGGAAAATAATCGGGCGCATGTTGGCGCGCTGACCTTTCTTTTGGTTAGCGATAGAGGCAGCAACCAAAACGAAGACCAAAATGGGTGCAACTGCTTTCAGTGCGCTAACAAAAAGCTTACCAAGCAAACCTGCTGTGCTCGCCAACTCAGGCGACAGATAGGCGAGTACGCCCCCAGCAAGAATACCTATAACGATTTGAAGTACCAACGAGTGACCTCGGCTGATACTGGCGAGTTGTGTTTGACTCATGTGTGTCTCACTTCACTGTGTTTTTTATCAATGGCTGTTAATGAATCGTTAGAAGTGGGGAATTAAACCAGTTTGATTCACCCTATGTAAAGTGAAAATTGATAGTTTGCACTAGTTAGGTGGGATTCTGTCAGTCAGTTGGCATTAAATGAAAGTTTCTTTAGTGTAATTATTCTGTTATCACGGCGCTAGATGTGAGGAAATCGTTTTAATGCGCCGAGCATTTGTACGCATTTATTGTCTTGAACAGCATAAAAAAAGGCGGCTTTCGCCGCCAAAGATAGGATAACAACTAGCACAAGGATTTTTAGTAAATCGCATGACCCACGGTATTAAGTAGCTTACTTACGCCCTTGGTGAAGTGCAGTGGCGCATTCGCGACCGTGTAACACAGACACCCGTCTTTGGTAGAGGGGGTGTGATGATGTCGACTATCCAACAAAATAAAGTCACCCGGCGAGTATTGCCCGCTTTCATCTTCAAAGGTGCCATCGAGTAACAGCGTCAGCTCATAGCCTTTGTGTGTATGGGCTGGAACCGAGCCGCCTTCGTCGATATGTAAGAAGCTCGCACGTGTGGCGCCTTCTTCAAGATTCAGCCTTGCGCGTTGCACCTTGCCGAATGATAACCAATTCGAATCACTAAAACGCTGCAGTGCGCGTGGTAGTGTGTAGGTTTTGTCTCCAACCCGAATCTCGTTAGAGCGAGCGACTTGAATGCGTGATGCCTCGTCTTGTTCAGGTGCGTCGAAAATCGCACTCATCATGTCCGCTTCTAGATCATCGTCCCAAGGCAGAGTGCCTGCCGCGAACTCGTGCTCGGTCTCAGCCTCTTCAAACGCAGCTAATGCTAGCGCTTCTTCTTTCGCACTCACATGCTCACGGCATTGTTGACATAATTCAACGTGTGCAGAGAGCGCAATCGCCATGGATGTCGGTAATTGGCCGGCTGCAAAGGCATCCAGCAGTTCGGAAGAAGGATGATATTTAATCATTGTTGACCTCCAGATGATTGCGCAGCTTCTCGAGCCCGAGTCGCAAACGCGACTTCACGGTCCCTAATGGAACATTAAGTTGGTCCGATAGCTCTTGGTGGGTGAGTTGCTTTAAGTACACACCACGCACCACCTGTTGTTGTACTTCAGGTAATTCATCAATGAAGGATAATAATTCCTGATCCATCATGTGCTGAGCACCTGAGTCGGTTTCATTGTCTTGTTGACCGGATTCCAGTATCGGCCAAATCTCGTCGCTAAAATTATCTTCGCGGTTCGATTGCACCTTACGAAGCATATCGAAGCTGATGTTACGCATGATGGTAAACACCCAGGTCGTTGCCGCCCCTTTCTCGGCGTTGTAAAGATGGGCTTTTCGCCACACCACCAACATGGTTTCTTGGACTAGCTCCATCGCCTGTCCGTCCGCGCGCAGATGTTTAGTTCCATAAGATCGGATCTTCGGGCCAAAAAAGCGAAACAAACGCTCAAAGGCGACACGGTCTCGCTGTTCCGCAACGCGTAATAATAGCTCCGACAACTCTTCCTTCGTCACGTCAGTCATTGTGGTACGTGTATTCCGTCTCGAGGTTGAAGCTTCAGTATACATGGTTTGAGGCGCAGTCATAGTTGAGTCCTATCTGTCAGTGCCGTCCATCTGACACCCCAATACGCACCACAAATCATTTGGATCACTCGACGTGTTCTTCAAGCAGTTGGTGAATGAATTGCTTGGCCTCATCGGCAGAGTCTTGTGCGATAAACCATTGTTTTTGCGCACTCGTGAGGGGCAGAATCTCTAACCAACGCTGACACGCCCAGGTGACATCCTCGAAATGAGGCTGTTCATACTGCTCGGCGTGGTCAGGATGAGCAGCAAATATGTGCTTGAGGCTGGTGGCAATGCGCGCTTGCACCTCATCGTCCGTATTATCGACATAATCATCGTGTGGCCAATCATGCAGGGTACGTATTTCACCCAACCACAATTTGTCGGGCGCTTGTTCGGTTGACATAATTTCCACCCGTTGTCGGCCCGCAATGGTTATGCCCAGCAATCCATCGGGAAGCGTCTCGAAATCAACGATATCGACCAAAGTACCGTATTTATAAAGCCGCTGACCTTGCATCATTGCAAGGACAAACCCTTCTCCGTTGGCGGTACATTCGCGTACCAACCGTAAATAGCGGGGTTCAAAAATACGTAGTTTTGCTCTGCCACCCGGTAACAAAAAGAGGGGCAAAGGAAACAGCTTGGTCATATCCGCGCCTCCTGATAATCGATTGAACATGCTGACTAATACGCGCCCTTAGCGACAAGCGATCAAGCGTCCAGAGAATCGCATAAACAATGATTGACATATTCTTCTTATTTGGCAGTATAGATGTCTAAATGGCTTTTCGGAAAGGATTACCGATTGATGAAATCTCTACGTGCTTCTTTTATTTTCATACTCGGACTCACGCTCACGCTGGTTGGCTGTTCAGAATCACAAGATAAGGTGATCAAAGTTGGTGCCACTGTGGGGCCGCATGCACAAGTGGTTGAAGCGGTTGCCAAGCAAGCGAAAGCCGAGGGAATTGCGGTCGAGGTGGTCGAATTTTCTGACTATATTTCCCCCAATGCTGGCTTGGCGGATGGCAGCTTAGATCTAAACAGTTACCAACATCAGCCGTTTTTGGATAACTATAACCAAAACAACGGTAGCCAGTTGGTATCGATGGGACGTTCCATTTTGATGCGGATGGGGATCTACTCTGATCGCGTTGAGCATGTTGATGCGCTGCCGAATGGCGCACAAATTGCGATCCCCAACGATCCGACCAACGCGGGACGCGCATTGCTATTGCTGCAAGAGGCGGGGTTAATTACCTTAGCCGACAGTGTCGGCTTTAAAGCTACCTTGCAAGATATCATCGCCAATCCTAAACAACTCGAATTTGTTGAGGTTGAGGCGGCACAACTGCCACGCAGCTTACAGGATGTCGATGCGGCGGCGATCACCATGAACTATGTGATGTCATCGGGATTAAGCCCGAGTGAGCAAGGTATTTTCTTGGAGTCGAAAAATGCTCCCTTGGCGGTGATGGTTGTGGCCGCCCGCGAAGAAGATGAAGACAACCCCGACCTACAACGTTTGGTAGCGCTGTTTCAGTCTCAACAAACCCGTGACTTTCTTGAAGAGACATTTAAAGGCACGATTGAACCCGCTTTTTAAATGCGCGTCGCGCTCAATAGTTAAGATGCCCGATTCGTGAAACCGTATCGGGCTTTTTGGATCCATCGCATGCCTTTTATTTGTGCCATGTTGCCAGTCTTGCTGACGTGCGATCTTCGTCGTTAGCCGCGCTTTCCTCCATCCAACCCAACGCGAGCGAATTTTAAATTTTTGTTACCACTCAGTTGCTTATTGCGTTACTATGCCAATCAAAGTGTGATTTATGCCGCGTACTGGCTTGACACTTGCCTTTCTTTTCTCGACGCAAATGCACAGGAAATTGGATGCAATCGGCTACTCGTCCATTTAATTGGTCGCCCGTATTGTTGGCATGCTTAACCGTCAGCATTGGGCAGTTCAGTATGGGATTGGTGTTCCCGTCTTTGCCGTGGATAGCCCGAGACTTTAACCTCAGTATGGATGATGTCCAGCTGCTGATCTCTGCTTATCTACTCGGCTTCGGGCCATCACAGTTTATCTATGGGCCGATCTCAGATGCGCTTGGCCGTCGCCGCGTGTTATTAGCCGGTGTGTTGCTTTCACTGATTGGCTTAACCGTGATGGTGAGTTTTAGCGCCAGCTTCACTGGCCTAGTCATTGGCCGTTGCATCCAAGGAATGGGCACCGGTTGCTGTGCTGTGCTCTCACGTGCCTTTACCCGTGACTCGTATTCGGGGGATCAGCTTCCTCAAGCCATGTCATATCTGATCATGGTCGCCTCATTTACGCCTATTGTGGCTCCTGTGATTGGTGGCTTTGTAAACCATAACCTAGGCTGGCTGGCGATCTTTATTTTGCTAATGGTGTACACCAGCTTGGTGTGGTGCGTGCTGTTTTTCCTTTTCAAAGAAAGCATGCACGCCCGTTCACCGTTGCCCAATGTGAAGGTGATTCTTGGCCGCTATGGCGCATTGCTAAAAACACCGTATTTTCTTTATTTCGCCAGTATTAGCTGGGTGAATTTTACCTTGGTGATTACCACGGTGTCGCTGATGCCATTTTTAATGCAAGAGCGCATCGGTATGACCTCGGATCAATATGCGCTGTGGGCGCTTATTCCGACATGTGGTTTATTGCTGGGTAGCGCGTTGGTTTCGCGCATTCGGCCGCGTTTGGGTACCAAGCGTATGCTACTAATGGCACCTGTGATGCAGCTCATCTCTGCGGTTTGGCTATGGTTCACGCCGATGGATCCGTTACTGCTGATGATAGGGCAGTTCTTTATGGTGTTTGGCAACGGGATTGCGCTGCCGTGCGCCCAGTCGCAGGTGATGCAACCTTACTCTAACCAAGCCGGCACCGTCGCTGCGCTCTCCGGTGGTGGACAGATGATTATTTCCGCGTTGATGAGTATGGCGTTATTGAGTTTGGGCGTTAGCGAAGCCTGGCACCTTGGCGTAGTGGTGGGCGTGTTTGCGTTGCTTTCTGTTCATAATATCTTTCGCGGGTTTGCCGCCCCGAAAGTCAACGTCGCCAGTACCCTGAGTGAGGCATCATGACAAAGTCACGGTTCGAAAAAGGCCTGTTTCCGCTGACAACCCCACGCCTGAGCATGCGGCCAATGATCAAAGCAGACTGGCCGTTGTTCCACTGCTTACATACGGACAATGCCGTCATTGCACAATGTTTTGATCCTATGCCACTGGATGAGATTGAAACCCGTTTTGAGCAACGACTCACGCCGTGGTCCCCTGACGCTAAGCACTGGTTGTGTTTGGTCATCGTAGAGGCGGAGACACAAACGCCAATCGGCGTCACCGGTTTTTTGCTTGAGCAGGGTGTCGCGGAAGTCGGCTATTTACTGTTGCCGCCTTATCACGGGCGTGGTTATGGGACTGAGTCTTTGCAGGCTGTCACCGATTTTGCCATCCATCATGGTGGTGCGCGAACCATCAATGCGACAGTGACCGCGGGTAACCTTGCCTCTGCGCGTGTGCTAGAAAAGGTCGGGTTTCAACTCAGCCGTATTGACCCTGATGCTTTTGCTATTGGCGGTGTTTGTTACGACGACTGGATCTACACCTACACCGCAGCATGATTTACGTGTTTCCCCCAGACCACTGATTTTGTTTTTGTTCGTTGACCTCAAGTTATATTGAGGTTTTATCCTTGCTCTCGATGTTTAGCTTTCCAAGCTCAGTTTTCGATAGCACGGATAAAGGGAATGAATGATGACAACAATCGAACACGTAAATATGACTGTGGTAGACATGGATGCGGCGTTAGCGTTTTTGGCGGTGGCTGTCCCCGATTTTAAAATTCGCCAAGATGCCCAATCGCCAAAAGGATATCGTTGGGTGCATGTAGGCAATGAGCACTGCTACTTTGCACTGCAAGAGCCCAACCCAAGTTCAGAGCCCAGCATACAGCCACGTAGTACCTATAAATCTCAAGGCGTGAACCATATTGGCCTGATCATTGATGACATCGATACCATCCGCGAACGCTTGCTTGAAAAAGGGTATCAACCCAATGGTTCAATGGCGCACGAGACTCACCGCAAGCGGATGTATTTCTATGATAAAGCCGGCTTTGAGTGGGAATTGGTCGCTTACTCATCCGATAAACCGGAAGAAAGATATCTCTACGAGTAACGGTAGTGTTCAAAAGTCTG
>NZ_MEBP01000037.1:0-3821 GCF_001722075.1 Salinivibrio sp. SS2
CGTTGATGATCTGATCGCCGCTAGAGTGATAAGTTCAATGATTTAGGAAACAACGCCGGTCGAGGGCGATATCATCCAAGTGATGCGTGTACTCCACCAGAAACAAAAATTCCCTACGGATTGATTGCTTCCTCTGGGGAGCTAACGCTAAGCTAAATTGCAGTTGAATCCGCGATGACTTAATGGCGGAAATGACAGAACGAAGTAGACGACTTTGTTGTTCGAGAACATTGGCTGCTCGCGCAGCCAAAAAAATGCAATTGCCTATTGAACGGAGAAGGGCTCATATGTGTTATTTGTGGGCTGACTGATACACGTTATTTTCTATTGAAGCTCCTGCAAATTCAAAGGTTAGACGCCCTATTCGATTCAACCCCAGATGCTCATAAAATCCATTGGATTCATTTTCAACCCAAGTGTAAAGCCAGTATTTATTACCCAACTGATTTTCGACTTCATTCAAAAGCTTTCGACCTAACCCTTTCCCTTTGAAAGTGTTATCGACATATAGTTTCTCGACTTCAAAGCCATTACTGGACGTTTGATAATGCGATTCAAGATTAACCATTACATAGCCTTGGATCACTTCCTGCTCTTCACTTACAAACACACGATATTTAGTCGTATCCAATACTCCTAAGAAGTAGGTTGCAGTGAAAGTAGACAAGACATATTCAGCGTATTCAGTTTTGATACCTTCTCTAGCATATGTGTCTAGCCAGACTTTAATGGACAATGCTGCTAATTTTACGCAATCGTCTTTTGTCGATTCCCTAACCATTTCCCCTCCAAAACATAACGTTCGAATAACGGGCGTTTACTAGCCCAAACTGACTAAAATGCCTAAATCACAGCGTTTCTTTGAAAAATGCGCTACGAATAGACGCGCGGATTCATTCGCTTGTTATGCTTACATTTGCTCAACTACACCTCTCTTGACCGCCAGATTTTTCAATAGTCCTTGTAGGTATGCTAAAGCGGAAAACGGAATGAATACTGAGTACAAAAAGTCTCCCCTAAGGTAGGCAGATAGCAGGATGCTCAATAGGCAGAAGAATGAAAATAGGAAAGATAACTTCTTCACTGAATCACCTTCACTCGGAAAGGTATCCAATGCTGTCTGTTGCGAGTACATAGTCCTAACTAGCGCTACGATAAACATCCAAGCAAAGAGAGAAGACTCCTGCAAGTAGTAATAGACCCAATTAAGATACTCCCAGTAAACCAAATAGGCAAAAGCACCTGATATAAGGTGCAAATTTGTCGCAAGTGCAATAGAGCTCATGCGCAACGAAAGGGAGTAAAAACAAAGAAGCAAAACCATGCTCGCCAAACCAACAGCATAGAACTGCTGCTCAATTGGTAGCTTATCTGCCTTGTACAAGAATCCAAAGACAATAATTGGCAGAAATTCAATGTACGAAAAAAACTTTTTTATACTATCCATCCAGACCTCCATGCCAAGACTTGGTTTAAGGCATAACGCAAAGCTTAGCGGCGAGCGAATGCGAGTCCACAGCCCGCCGCATAGCGGTGTATTTAGGGCTGTATTGCTACAGCGTTTTGTTACTAGCGCCTACAAGCACAGTTTCGCGTATTGTCTCATACACAATTTCTTCATTATCTAAGTGAATATTGTGGGAACTATCTTGTACTATCGTCAACTTTGCTTCTGGCGCTTGTTTTAGCCAATCTTCATGGCACCGAATCCAAGTCTCATTGTCCCTTTGAAGAATGTTTTTCGGTGCGTCATCAAATGAATAATATGGATCCACTTCTGGGTCAAACCAGGAAGTTAGATTGTCGCACACCAATATATGAGTTGTAATATCGTCTCTTAAAGCCAAGCTCTTAGTTGCCTTAATGGCATGCTTAAAGGCTTCAAATTCTTGCTTTTCAGATTCAGTTTCTTCTGGGTCTGGGCGTGTACTAAGGGAGTTCCAATACTTTTTTTGACTTTCCGTTCTATACGCTAAAGATCTTTCTTCAAAGAATGAGTCACTCGGATCAATAAAAACGACACCATTAGTATTCGTTTTGAATTGGTGTGAATAGTATTTTGACAAAGTGCCACCAAAAGAATGTCCCACAAAAATGAATGGTGGTTTGACTTCCAGAATACTTAATAGCTCTTCCAAATCTGATGTAATGGAGTAGATGTCTTTTGGGTGGTTTTGAATATCTGATTTTCCCAACCCTGAGCGATCATATGAAAAGGTAGAGAATTCGTTTGCCAGCCTAGCTTGTAGCGTTCTCCAATACTCTTTATCACAAGTCATTCCCGACTCGAAGATAACAGTTGGCCCACTACTCCCTGTTCGGCAACATGAAATATTTCGACCATCCTTTAAAATCACGTTTAGTGGTTCCATAGATCCCTTTTTCTAGTAACATTGTATTAGCACGCATGCTCGATTCCCCAAAAACGTTATACGCAGCTTTTCTTGCCTAATTCACTATTATAAATAGTATTTATCGCTTGTGGGTTTTGTCTCTTTTCCGAGAAAGTGTGCATGCCGCCTATCTCTGGTAATGCGTTCACACTATCACCACACTCAATTCTCTAATCTATTGATTATACTTACTTTCTGTTTTCGTATTCTGGGATAGTGTGAATGAGTGCCGACAAAGCGTGCGCTTAATTGGCGTGCTTCGACCGATAGGCGGGTTATCTATCTGGTATTTCTCACGCTACCGCCGATCAGTTCTCGGTACCTAACTCACCTTTTCCGTCAGCGTTGTCAGGTTAGCTTATCAAAGCGATGCTGATTTTTTCGTGCTTAATTGTCCAAAATGTTAGCGACAGCAGGTTTTGTGCGGGGGCATGGCTGAAATGGCTTTGCCTACAAAAATAATAGGATCAGGGGGTTATCGCAGTAATTTTATGAGACCAATTTAATATATGGCGGGTATTGGTCTATTTACCCACACAACACGGAGACGTTGTTATGCGACATCACACCATATACAAGCAGGGATGGCGATCCCTTTTCGCACTTTTATCCACCACCGTCGCGCTATCGGCAACAAGCGCTGAAGGCACTCAAGATACCATTCATGATCCTTGGCTTAAAAAGGTTGTCGCGTTAACAGGAAACCACAAGCCCGGCGATCCGGACCCTACTAGCTATGGCATGGACCCAACAACGGGTCAGTTTATTCATCCTCAGCGGACCTACCATGCCTACTCACCCAAGCCTTTTGACGGTTTACTCGATTATTGGGATGACAAAACATATAGCAAAAATATTACGGTCGAGGCCTATTACCCCATCACGGTTGAGCCCTTCCACACGTGGCAAAATATTGTCGATTTTGATGGTAGGCGGTATCTCTATCAGTATGTGCGACGCGATCTAAAGATCTTTGATATTACAAACCCAAAAGATCTGAAGTTGCTATATACCCGCGGTAAGCAATGGGGGCCAAATGGGCCTCAAGGGGAAGAAGTGAACCCCTATCCCGCTGGTGATATGTTTGGCGCGGCCAGCATACAGTGGAGCAAGGCTCGGCAGAATTATGTGATGGTGCAGGCCTTTGAGATCCGTCGCTTCGGGCTGTTGAAAGATAAATTTACCCAGCCGGAAAAAGTCGCACAAATCCGTCATGCCAAGCATTTAAAAGGATTTAAGGTGTATGACATGCATGGCCCACTTCCTGACCAATGCCTGAATTCAGATAATAAGTGCAACACTCATGGTTAAACTGGCGAGAGGAAGTCAACTGCTGATAGTGGTACGCTTCTCATCGCAAAAATCAAAACGTGATTACCAATAGACAGCTTTACACCCAGTTGGACAACCATACCAGATTTAACAAAA
>NZ_MEBP01000038.1:0-2868 GCF_001722075.1 Salinivibrio sp. SS2
GGTGCGGTAAGGTGTTTAAGTCTTATTCATCCTGGGAGCGAGGTTTAAACGAAAACAGTAACGGGCTGCTCAGGCAGTATATTCCCAAGGGCACTGACCTGCGTGAAATCACAGAAGAAGAGGTGATGCAAGCTGTGGCCCGCTTGAATGCTCGACCAAGAAAATGTCTTGGTTTTAGGCAGCCTAGCGTTATCTTTAACAAGTTATGTCAGGCTGCAGACGAGAGTGTTGCACTTCGCAGTTGAATCCGCGCTTCATTAATTATGTCTTGAAGGAAAATAAAAAAGGTGTATATCAAGATAGCCCATTCGTAAGAGGGTTTAAACGAGCTTGTTTTCACGCTAATTTACCGATAGCATTTGATTTTGATTGGTTGGAAAGTGACCATGATAAAGCATGTATGGAAATAACGTTTGCAGGCTTATTTGATACTGTAGCATCGGTTATTGACGGCTTAGATACGATGGATTTCTCTACCCATAATACTAAGCATGGTTTGGTAGAACTATGGATTGATCCAAAACGTGTTCGTCGCGCGGTACACCTAACTGCACACCCAGACACAGAGTATCGTTATGACTTTAGCCTCAACCACCTAAATAATGTGGCGCTAGGCGAGTTAGTCAGTGCAGAACAACGATCGAAAGCGGAGCCACCTGTCGCGCATTTTCATGAATTTGTCGTCCCGGGAAGTCACTCGGATATTGGCGGAGGCTATAAATCACGTCTAAGCTACGATCACCGTGACTATTTATTGCCTGTATTCGAAAAAGTGCTTGTTAAATCAATCAGCAAGCGATATTCCTTTTCGTTAGGGACAAAAGAAAAAGTAAAGAATGAGGTTTTAACGCTGCTTAATGAATACAAAGAAAAAGATAAAAAAGTAGGCTGGCGTGATGAAGACTACATCATTGAAACCAAAGAACGCATTGGCAAGGACAGTGGTCAAATAACTGGTAAGCTATATATAAATCGCCAAGTGGAAGGTGAGCTATCTCGTTTGTATTTGCGTATTATGTATGGTTTGGCTGAGTTTTATGGTGTGCCAGTTCATGATGAAGATGGAGTTCTATGGACTGACCCTCAATACAAACTATATACGGTATCCCCTATCAATAAAGTAGGGAATTCTAGTTTCGAGTTCGTTGATTTAAATAGTAAGGTCCTAGAACTATCGAAGTGTGGTGATATTTCTTCACTAAGCTCAATCCTAGAAAGCGAAGCGCTAGTGAAGAAGCTAGCATATACAAATTTAATTCACCATTCTTCAAAAGATAGTCTAGGCTTTAGACCACATTGGGATGACGAATCTAACTGCTATAGGAGGGCAAGCTTTGCCTGTACTAAAGAAATATAAAAAAACACTGATAACCCTGCTTGCATTGTTTTTATTAATTGGCTGTGAAGAAAACGAGCTTCTACCTGGTGATCCTTGGCAGGTTTCTGTGGTAACGCCTTCATTTTACCCCATTTATATCACACAAGCGTATGGTGTGAACGAAGAACAAGACTGGACAATGCCGCTCCATGGTCTAGCCCAGACGATGAGAAAAAGCGAGCTAGAGTATGTGCGCAGTATTTTTCCCGACTATGATGGATTTGGTTTTCCTTTGTCGATATTGGCCGGTGTAAGTGGAAGTCAATTAGGCTCAGCAAATAAACACTTACCGGATAGTATTTATATATATTGGACATCACTCATTAATATGCGTTTCTTTGTGACTAAATATGATCTTTCACCGAAGGTTAAGGAGTTAATGGCGAAAAAGTTGCATTATACACGAAGTGATGGCTCCAAAGGACTTCCTTGTTATCGAACCGAATTATTCTTTGGTATGTTACCTAATGGAAAAGCCAAAGTATGGCTGTGGGGTTGTGAGAAATTTATCTATTTGGCAGAGCTGGATCCAGCACGAGAGAAAGATCGTGACCAAAATGGTACGACTGCCGACGAGTATAGACAAGGTTCCACACCGCAAAGAGTTCGGCAGCGTGGAATAGATGCAGGTGTATCGACTGTCCCCATCCCATGGGAGAAAGTGGGCAAAGTTTATAGCAAAAATACAGTCGAGTTGCTCAGTGAGCAGTAATGGTGGGTAGCTCGACGTGATATCTCCATACATTTATCACAGACTTTAAATTCTCATCGCCCAGTGAGTGAGTAGCATCCACTGGGCGGTATGTTCACTCTATTGAGATGATGGATAAAGCTCAAAAGGACAACGATTTTTGCCTGCACTAAATAAATATAGAAAAACACTGATAACCCTGCTTGCGTTGTTTTTATTAATTGGGTGCAAAGAGAACGAGCCTCTACCTGGTGATCCTTGGCAGGTTTCTGTAGTAACGCCTTCATTTTATCCCATTAAAATCACACAAGCGTATGGTGTAAATACAGAGCAAGACTGGACAATGCCGCTCCATGGTCTAGCCCAGACGATGAGAAAAAGCAAACTAGAGCATGCGCGCATCGTATTCCCCGATTACGATGGATTTGGATTTCCAATATCATTACTTACTGGTGTCCGTGGGCGCCAACTGGGCTCAGCTAATAAACACTTACCGGATAGTATATATATATTGGACGTCACTAATTAATATGCGTTTTTTTGTGACTAAATATGGCGTTGTTTCCTAAATCATTGAACTTATCACTCTAGCGGCGATCAGATCATCAACGCCTCAAAACGGCGTTGTTGATCAAATCATTCACCTAACGCACTGATCCCAATGGGGTTGCCCCCATCAATCAACTCGGTAACTAACAGGCATACCAAGTCTTATGACTTTGTTTATTGCTTTCACGTTGGCCAATGCTTCGCCAACTTGTGCATCGTAATCACGTAGTGTCAGCTGAGAGCTGATTAA
>NZ_MEBP01000039.1:0-750 GCF_001722075.1 Salinivibrio sp. SS2
GTCAGATCATCGAGTGAGTCATGAGGGCGTTCATCGTTGTATTCCTTCATCCATTTTTCTGTCAGGTCTCGGACTTCACTCAAGGTTTTGAACACGTACATGTTGAGTATTTCTGTCCGATAAGTTCGGTTAAATCGCTCTATATAGGAGTTCTCCGTTGGTTTGCCTGGGCGAATAAATTCCAACTCAACTGCGTTCTCTTCCGCCCATTCAGCCAGCGTGGTCGAGATGAATTCAGGGCCATTATCCATGCGCAGCTTACTGGGGTACCCTCGCCAAGCAATAATGCGTTCTAGCACCCTTATAATGCGTGGTGCTGGCAGATTGAGATCTACTTCAATCGCTAGCACCTCACGGTTGAAATCGTCCACGACATTGAACGTACGAAAGCGCCTGCCGCAGAGCAAAGAGTCACTCATGAAATCGATAGACCAGCAACTGTTGATCGACTCTGGACATGCCAGTGGTGTTGGATTTCGTTTTGGTAGGCGCTTTTTTCCCTTGCGCCGTAGGTTTAGCTTGAGCGAACAGTACACTCGATGGACTCGTTTATGATTCCATCGGTGTCCCCAGCGCCTAAGTACTTTAAATAATTTGCCAAAACCGTAGGCAGGATAACGCTCTGCTGCGTCCTGCAACGTCGCGATAACCTCATCATCCCGATGCGGATCTGGTCGGTAACGATAGACTGACGTCGCTAATGCCAACCCATAGAACCCGGCAGTGCCATTCGCAAAATGAACAAAAAGA
>NZ_MEBP01000040.1:0-3777 GCF_001722075.1 Salinivibrio sp. SS2
GGTAAGGACAGGGCATGTGTTTAGCATTTATGCTGAATGGAAGTGTGCATGAGCCGTATACGAGGTCCGTATGTACGGTTCTGTGAGAGGGATGAGGCGGCAACGCCTCACCCTACTCGATGTATCTTGAGGGTGTATTAGCCCTGTGCGTCTCGATTCAATATCCTCATCACACAGACACCAACCGACACTTTTCCCACATCTTTGATTACCTAATAGGTCGTATAAGGCTTGGATCGCTATGCTGAGTACTGGCTGACGTGGGTTTTATCCATGCTGGATAGGCCTAAACACCTGATCGTACCGATGTCGTTATGCGTATTAAGACGAGGTTAGGAGGGACGTTTATGGTGACGCTATTTTATGACAGTTTGTGCCCGTTATGCGTCAAGGAAATGCGCAAGCTGTCACGTTGGGATAAAAACCAACAGCTCATACTGGAAGATATTCATCATTCCGATTTTGCAGCCCGTTTCCCCGATGTGGATCCCAAAGCCGCTAATCGCATTTTGCACGCCAAAGATAGTCACGGACAGATGGTGTATGGTTTAGACGCAACCTATGCTGCATGGCACGCGGTAGGCAAGGGATATTGGGTGAGTTGGTTACGCTGGCCCGTGATCGCTTGGTTTGCGGACCAAGCTTATTTGTTTTTTGCCCGCCATCGGTATCGGATCTCCGCATTATTAACCGGGCGGGCACGTTGCCAACAGTGCCAACTGAAATAAGGAAGGTTATGTCTTTGAGTGTGTTCGGCCATGATGACATCATGAGCATGGAAAAACGTTATCGCGCAGCCTTTATCAATAGCTTGTCAGGCTTTAAGTCTGCAAACTTATTAGGAACCAGCGACGCTGAACGACAAACGAACTTGTGTATGGTTAGCTCTGCTTTTCACCTAGGCGCGAATCCGGCGTTGATGGGAGTGATTATCCGACCTGATACCGTGGTGCGGGATTCTCTTGAAAACATTCGTCAGTTAGGTGTGTATACGCTCAACCATGTGAGTGAGGCGATGCTCACTGCCGCGCATCAGACATCTGCACGCTATCCTCACGACGTCTCAGAGTTTGATCAAGTGGGTCTGACGCCATTATGGCGAGAGCGCTTCAATGCCCCTTACGTGCAAGAAGCTGCGGTGCGCTTAGGATTAGTGTTGAGAGAAGAGCATACGCTGGCAATTAATGGTACACATTTACTGATCGGAGAAATCAGTGAAGTTCATGTGCCCGAATCGTGTGTCAAAGATGATGGCTACGTAGATATTGAACAAGCAGGCAGCGTTGCGGTTAGCGGTTTAGATAGCTACCACCGTACCGCACGCATTGGTCGGCTTAGCTACGCCAAACCGGATTGTTTCCCCGAGTGGCTTGATTAGCGGGTACGCGCCATGTAGTGGGCATCGACAAACTCGCCATTGCGAAACGCAAACTGTTTGGCGGTGCCTTCAATTTCAAAGCCAAATTTTTGATAGAGGTGGATCGCAGCCGCGTTATCCGTATAAACGGTTAGCTCTATCCGTGATACGTTCAGCCAGTTTTCGGCTAAATCGATCGCTTTTTCCATGAGCGCACTGCCTATGCCGCGGCCTTGATAGGCATCATGAACGCCCATGCCAATATCTACAACGTGGCGACGGCGAGGATTCGCGGCAATGACGAAGCTGAGATTACCGACCACTTTACCCTCTAGCTCGGCAACCAATGGGTATACGCCATCTGGTACGTTATTAAGCCGTTTTTCCCACATGGCGAGGCTTGGCATCGGCAATTGTAAGGTGCCTGCTTGCGCCTTGGGTTGCGCATAGATATCGCGTATCGCCGGAATGTCGTCGGCGTGGTATTGACGAATAATCAGAGACATAACACATCCTTGTGGTGAGCTTTCCTCTCTAATAAGCCATGGAAGCAAACAAAAATCAACAGCTTATATTAATTAAGTCACTGATTATTCACTCTAAATGCAGATCAAGCGGGGTTTTACTTGCTCGCCCGCCAATTTCTCGGGTCAATCGGGGGACCAAATAGCCGGAAAGCTGGCCGATAATGTCTTGCATTAAGGCGCGCGCTTTATCGTCTGAGATTAAAAAGTGAGCGGCGCCTTGGACTTTATCCAATACATGCAGGTAGTAAGGCAAAACGCCAGCCTCAAACAGCCTTTGGCTCAGTGCCACCAACGCATCCGCACTGTCATTCACGCCTTTGAGAAGCACGCTTTGGTTAAGCAGCGTGATCCCTGCTTGTCGCAGCATGTGGAGTTTGTGGCTTAATTCTGCATCAATCTCATTGGCGTGGTTGATGTGGGTGACGAGTACCACTTGTAAACGTGACCGCGATAAGCGCTCGGTAAACGCAGAAGTGACACGAGCGGGGATCACCACAGGTAGCCGTGAATGAATGCGTAGCCGCTTAACATGCGTTATGTCTTCTATGGCGCTGATGAGCCAATCGAGCTCCTCATCTTTGGCCATCAGCGGGTCACCACCGGATAAAATCACTTCATCAATCTCGTGATGGGCGGCGATATAGTCCAGCGCCCCTTGCCATACGCGTTTACTGCCTTTGTTGTCTTGATAAGGGAAATGGCGGCGGAAGCAATAACGGCAATTGATTGCACAGCCTCCTTTAACGATCAGTAAGACACGGTTGTGGTACTTGTGTAACAACCCAGGAATCGCATTGTCTTGTTCTTCCAGTGGGTCAGCGCTGAACCCGTCAACGTCATTAAACTCGTCGGCAATGGGGAGGACTTGCTTTAGCAGTGGATCATCAGGGTTTCCTTTTTCCATCCTAGCCACAAAACTGCGTGGCACACGTTGGGCAAAAAGGCGACGAGCACTAAATCCTGCCTCCCAATCGGATGGTGAAATTTCAAGCAGTTGCAGCAGTTCCTTGGGATCTGTGATCCCCTCTGCGAGTTCTTTGATCCAGTTTCGCTCAACAGCAGGCTGGATTCGGGTTATGATGTGCGACATTTGTGAAAACTCGAAGATGTTAAGAGGATCAAGATGGCGTCTTTCAGCACCAATGAATTCCGCGGCGGATTGAAAATTATGCTCGATAACGAGCCGTGTGTCATTACCGAAAATGAGTTCGTGAAGCCTGGTAAAGGCCAAGCCTTCAACCGGGTTAAAATCCGTAAGCTGATTTCCGGTAAGGTTCTAGAGAAAACATTCAAATCAGGTGACAGCGTTGAAGCTGCCGATGTGATCGATGTGGAAATGGACTACCTCTACACAGATGGTGAGTTCTATCACTTCATGAACAACGAAACCTTTGAGCAAATCGCTGCCAACGAGAGTGCAGTGGGTGATAACGTCAAATGGTTAGTTGAAAACAACACCTGTACACTCACGTTGTGGAATGGTGACCCAATCGTGGTTACCCCACCTAACTTCGTCGAACTTGAAGTGACTGAAACCGATCCGGGTCTAAAAGGGGATACCCAAGGTACTGGCGGTAAACCCGCGACACTGATCACAGGGGCCGTTGTTCGTGTGCCTTTGTTTATTCAAATCGGTGAAGTCATCAAAGTGGATACACGCTCGGGTGAGTATGTAAGCCGCGTAAAATAATTGGCATTTCGAATGCCCGATAAAAAAGCCCTGACCGAATTGGTTCAGGGCTTTTTTGTTTGCCCAGCGAAGCTGGCAAACCCGTCAGGTTGAAAGAAACCTGAATCGCCCCGACTGAGGGGAAGATAATCCGACTCGCAAGGGCGTTGCTGGCCAACGGCAGGGTCTGAAGGAAGCGATAGGGAAGTTGGGAGCAACGCAAG
>NZ_MEBP01000041.1:0-818 GCF_001722075.1 Salinivibrio sp. SS2
TTAATTCACATGCATTAAGCCGAAGCTGCCTGTTTTTTATCGTAGCTGCTCAAGCAGCTGTCTTGCCTCTTGTTGAAGCGCTTTATTCCCTGACTGCATGACTTTTTCTAGCAATGAAATCGCACCATCGACATCGTTCATCTCTAGATAGGCTTTGGCCAGATCGAGATTCGTGGCCGCTTCTGTACTGGCCGTATCACCATCAACATCGATGGCGCTGATATCTTCCAGCACATCAGGAAATTCATCCAGCCCCACGTCTAAGTTCATTTCCGCTTTATCCGGGTCAATATCCGGTGCGCTACCATCATCACGCATCAACTCCTCGATGCTGATGTAATCACGCTCCTCTTCCCCTTCATCAATGAGTTCGCTCTCTGCTTCCCCTTCATTCAGCAAATCGTCATCAAGCGCTTGCTCTAATTCGAATTTCTCAAGCGACTCTGGGTCCATGGCAGGCTGCTGACTCCAGTCCTCGCTTTCAGCTTCGGGCTCTGGTTCATTATCCGCTTGCCACACGGCCGCTTCTTCATCAGAGAGCCCGGACAGATCAAGAGGCTCATCGCCATCCGGTTCAGACAACAGAGCGTCCATATTAAGACCACCCACTTGATGGTCGTCATCATCCAGCTCACTAATATCGCGACTATCGCCTTGACCCGCATCACGGCCTTGTTCATCGAAGTAAGACTCGAGCTCACGTTGCTCATCCAGAGCGGCACTCAATGCATCGTCTTCGTCAAACTCGCCAAGTTCATCTAGAGAGAGTGAGTCAAACTCATAGTCTCGGTTGCTGGTTTCTGGCTCTGGCTCTGGCT
>NZ_MEBP01000042.1:0-1557 GCF_001722075.1 Salinivibrio sp. SS2
TCTACTTCCTTCAAGATCTTTACGATTTGTGTTTCTGTGTAGCGTGATTTTTTCATCATGCGTTCTCCGTTTGTTTCAGTGTAAACGGAAAACCTCTAATTGCTAATGACCAGTTTTTTGGGGAGGGTTACAGTGGCATCAATCTCATATCGACTATCCGGGCCTAAAGCTTTCTCGGTTGCAGTTCCATGTAGTGGCCTAACATCTTTATTGTAATTGCCTTGAGGTGTTTGAACGGTAAGCTTTGTGACCTTGCTATACTCGGTTTTGTAGAAATACCTAAATTGGCGGAGTGTTGGAATTTCATGCTCTTCAACATCTGGGTTCTTTAGCTTATATGCTTTTGAAAACTTCCTATGTGCATAAGCAACGGAGTTCCCTTTAACATTCATCAAATATTTATCACAAATAAATCGGAACTGTTTTCTAATTTCTTCAGTGACTTGTTTGCCATCACCGACACCGTAAACCCTAGACTTTCCAGCTTTATTTGTTGTGAAGTTTCTTCTCTTTCCGGCAGCGCCTGAGTTTTTGTAATCTGGTATTAGGGCATTTTTTATTTGCCCACGCTGCCAATATCTCCGAACTAAACGATAGATGGTCGATTTGGTTTTATTTGAATTGGCAACCGTATGACTAACCCTTTTTGCTTGAACCCTTTTGTCAAGCGCTTCTTCACCTTCTACGATAGGCTTAATCAAATCAAAGTCGTTCTGCCTTTTCTGATATGCATTTGACTCTTTGGTCCAAGACTCTCCTTGAAGGTATGAATAAGGGTCAGGAATTTTTTCTATACGCCCTTCATCGACCCAGTTGCGGCATTCATCAAAATAGACTCTTTCCGGTAAACCTTTATCCTCATCAATAGCAATCCAATAGAAGTAACTTGTCTCGGTAAAAAGCACGCGGTAAGCCTTACCGTCAAACTCTAGAGTTTCGTTAACTGGCCACATTACAATGCCCCCCGAACAAAGATTCGCTTCTAAACGCAATTTCTTTCGCTTTCAAACTATGAAATGGTAAACGAATATCGAACGTTATAAGCCTTGCTGCACACATTAAACGAATATCATAAAGCGACCGACCAAGATCTTGCTGGTATGCCATGTCATACTCTTTACACAGCTCAACGACTTTTCTTTCTGGGTGTTGAACAAAATAAGCACTGATATGCTCAAACGTAAGCGATAGCTCATTCGTTATTACTTCATCAAAGTAGCCCTTAACCCCGTATAACCACTCAATATTAGATACGACTGTTTTGTCTATTGCTTTATCTGTTACGAGAAACCAGGGGATTTTTTTAGCTGCCAATAACGGCGTTCTATTTCAAGTTTTTCAATGGTTCTTGGGTCTTTTAAATCTTTGGAGTACTTTGCTTGAATAGCAAACTGGGGCTGAGTTTTAGAAGCGGAGTTAACCAAAAAATCTGAGGACATTACAAGGTTTACCCCTCCTTGAGAAGGGTGCCAAAGCTGACCCCTGAATTCAGATAATAAGTGCAACACTCATGGTTAAACGGGCGAGAGGAAGTCAACTGCTGATAGTGGTACGCTT
>NZ_MEBP01000043.1:0-3007 GCF_001722075.1 Salinivibrio sp. SS2
AAAAGAAGGGGAGGGGGGTAAAGGGGGGAAGGCAATTATCTTTGCAATAAAGGGGAGCGACGGCAGCTCGAATAAACTCGAAGTCGATGGCGCGGTCGATTTTACGAACAAGATGGTCTTTGGGAACAAGTTGTTCCATCGTCACCATTTCAAGTTCATATTGGTGTGGAGAAGGTTCTTGAAGCATACCGGAGCATCCCTATTGCAACACTCCTATTAGATCAAAGGTCTAGCTCGAAAGCTAGACCTTTGTCAGCAGTCTGAGGCGTCTCTCGACGCCTTTTTTATTCACTCGTTATAGTGTGCGATTCGCCGCGCAGGGCTCACACGTCAGAGGCTGTATCGTTTTTGGCTTTGCGGCTGAAAAAGCCCAGCTTATGACCCACCCAAAACGCCAATACCATAGCAACCAGAATCGAGAAGAAGTTACCGCCCAATTCTGGCATTTGCATACGCATGAACGCAGAGTACCCAAACGCACCCACTAAGAAACACGCAAACGCGATCAGCGGTGTGCCTTCAGTGAGGGGTTGGCGTTCATGCAATTGGTAACAAGCATGTACCGCCAGCACAAACGCTAGAATGGGGAAAATAGAAAACGCCACGCCACCGACAAATAGCGTGGCGAGAGTGGCACTGCCACAGATACCTGTGATCAATGACAGTACTAAGAATTTACGCTCAGATTTAACTTGCTCATGTTCCATGTTTTCACCTGTTATGACAGCTTTTTCTGTAATGCCCGCCGCTCACGATCTTTACGATACCAGTAAGCTCCCTTGGCTATCATGCGCAATTGTATCACCATTCGCTCGGCCAATTCTGCCCGTGAATGTGTATCAAGATCTAACGCTTCCGCGCCGGAGTTGAATACCAAGATCACGCAGGCTTCAGCCTGATTGTACGCTTCTTCATAGGTGAGCTGCGTGCGAGACTGCAAATACTCGGTCAATTCTGCGACAAAGTGCTGAATTTCTCGTGCTACAGCCGCACGGAACGCCGCTGAGGTCCCTGAACGTTCGCGAAGCAGCAAGCGAAAAACGTTGGGGCTGCTTTCAACAAATTCCATAAAGGTTTCGACCGAGGTACGCACCACACTACCTTCTGCGGCAATACGCTGACGGGCTTGACGCATCAGCTGACGAAGCAGGAGCCCCCCCTCATCGACCATGGTTAATCCCAACTCATCCATGTCTTTAAAGTGGCGATAAAATGAGGTTGGCGCAATGCCTGCTTCACGCGCGACTTCTCGCAAACTCAAGCTCGAGAAGCTTCGCTCCGCACTCAATTGGCTAAAGGCCGCATCAATCAATGAGCGACGCGTCTTTTCTTTTTGTTCTGCTCGAATACCCATCACACTCAACCTGCCGTCATCATGGCGACACTATACGCATTTTTACGTCCTAAATCAGCCAAACACCCTCTTGAACAGCGCCTTGCGTTTTCCACGCGAACGTCCAGATCATGCAGGAAAGTTAACCTTACTGCCAATAAGCGTTAAACTGGTCATAAATGGATGTTGCAATAATGAAAATAAGGTTTGAATCCTATGAGCAAGTCGAATCCTCGCTCTGTTGATCATTTTGATGCGATCGTAATAGGGAGTGGCCCAGGCGGCGAAGGCGCGGCAATGGGGCTAACCAAGGCGGGCAAGCGCGTGGCCGTGATAGAACGTGAAAGCACTGTCGGTGGTGGCTGTACCCACTGGGGCACCATTCCTTCCAAAGCACTGCGTCACACCGTTAGTCGGATTATTGAATTTAATCAAAGCCCGATCTACACCCAGAACACCAAAAGTATTCACAGCACCTTCTCTCAAATCCTGAGCCATGCCGATTCCGTGATCGGCAAACAAACGCGCCTTCGTCAGGGTTTTTACGATCGCAATCAGTGCACGCTGCTCCATGGAATGGCGGAATTTGTTGACGCACATACTTTAGCCGTTCGCCACCCTGACGGCAGCAAAGAGCATTACACTGCCGATCATTTTGTGATTGCGACCGGCTCACGCCCTTATCAACCAGCCGATGTCGATTTTAGCCACGCACGTATTTACGACAGTGATTCAATTCTGTCACTCAAGCATGACCCGCGCCACGTGATTATTTATGGCGCAGGTGTCATTGGCAGCGAATATGCATCTATTTTTCGCGGGCTTGGCGTCAAAGTTGACTTAATCAATACCCGCGATCGCTTGTTGTCATTCTTGGATAACGAAATTTCCGATGCCCTGTCATACCATTTCTGGAATAGCGGGGTCCTGATCCGCAATGATGAAACCTATGAGCGCATTGAGGGCACAGATGACGGGGTCATTGTCCATCTTGCCTCAGGTAAAAAAATGAAAGCCGACTGCCTGCTCTATGCCAACGGTCGCACCGGTAACACAGATAAGTTGAATCTTGGTGCGGTGGGACTGACGCCCGACTCTCGCGGCCAGCTGAGCGTCGACGACAATTACTCGACCGAGGTTGACCATATTTATGCGGTTGGGGATGTGATTGGCTATCCAAGTTTGGCCAGCGCGGCCTATGATCAGGGACGGGTCGTCGCAGAAGCAATTAGCCAAGGCAATGCCAATGCACGCCTCATTGAACATATTCCCACCGGCATTTATACCATCCCAGAAATCAGTTCTGTGGGGAAAACGGAGCAAGAGCTCACGGCAGAGAAAGTCCCGTATGAAGTCGGGCGTTCGCAATTTAAACATCTCGCTCGCGCCCAAATTGCCGGGATGGATGTTGGCAGTTTAAAGATCCTCTTTCATCGCGATACCCGTGAGATTTTGGGGATCCACTGCTTTGGTGAACGCGCCTCGGAAATCATTCACATCGGCCAAGCGATTTTTGAGCAAAAAGGCGCCGGTAATACCATCGACTATTTCGTCAACACGACCTTTAACTACCCGACCATGGCCGAAGCGTACCGCGTTGCTGCACTCAACGGCTTAAATCGCTTGTTCTAAGCGGTACCAATCGCTGTCTCTTACCATCGAGTAGGGTGAGGC
>NZ_MEBP01000044.1:0-1625 GCF_001722075.1 Salinivibrio sp. SS2
TCGGATTATCTTCCCCTCAGTCGGGGCGATTCAGGTTTCTTTCAACCTGACGGGTTTGCCAGCTTCGCTGGGCAAACAAAAAGGCCGGTGATGAAGCATCACCGGCCTTACTCTCTATCGCGTCTTTACATCAGATACTGGAACACCTGCGCGAGGTGCGCATGACAATATCTGATGAAAATTTGATGTTAAGCTCCGAGCAACACTTCATCGTGTATTTGCGCGAAGCCCAGCCTTCTTACGAAGTTCTTAAATAGAATATAAGCCATAATAGAGAGTCGAAATATCAACATGAGCGTCGGAGAATAATGAACCTCATCGGTGAAGTCAATTTTGTGCATAAAATCTAGATATGCATACATCAAGCGATATTAGGTATATGCTCGGCGTCATGAGGGACGCTTTCCAGTGCCGAGACGTACACTTTAAAGGTATTTTTTCCATCATGCTTCGCCTGATAAAGCGCATCATCGGCTTGGGCTAACAAACCGTCGATATCCATCGCCTCGGAGGTCGTCGTTACTCCTATGCTGGCCGACAAGCTTATTTCAAGTTCAGCGCGACTGTTTTGAACGGCGCGGAGCAAACCAGCCGATATTTGCTGTGCACGAGCACCGTCGCAGTAAGGGAGCACGACCGCAAACTCTTCTCCTCCTAAGCGTCCGACAATACCATCGTCATCAACCACTTGTTCGAAAACGTCAGCACAATGGATCAATACTTTATCACCAACAGAATGGCCAAATGAGTCATTAATAGTTTTAAAGTCATCCAAGTCGATCATCAGTACACTGAGAGGGAAAGAGGCAGTCTCAACGCGCCGTTTCGCTTTGGCCAAAAAGGCACGACGATTTAATAGCCCCGTTAAACTGTCTCGGGTCGCTTCACGATGAAGTTTCTCGTGAACGCGCTCTAATTTATACAAGAAGATAATCAGGGTATTGATCACGCTGTAAGCGATGCCCGATAAAATCAGTCCCGCTTGCAACAGTGACGTGCCAAGCAGCTGCGTAAACAGATCAGGATAAAAATGTGCGAACGTCGCCCTGCCTATGTATGCCACACTAAATCCACCCATCACCATCATTAGCCAACGCTTTAAACGCTGACCGCCGGTGTTTGTGCTCCTCACAATGGTTCGCGTCATCAACGCAAGCTGCATACTGACAATCAAACTGGCGTAAACTACGCGGCTCCCGATATCATCGAGGTGTGATGCCATCAATACTACCGAGAGCACGACGGGCAGCGCCAACTGCCAGCGCGGTACATCGCGGGCAAAGACTTGCCCCAGTGCCCAATGGCTAAAAGAAAATGCTACCATCACACACGCATTGTAAAAGACGATCCCGAGATAAGGATGAAGGTACGGACGGGCAAATAAGAAAAGATTGCTAAACCCATGGATAAACAGAGACAACGCCCATCCATTAATACCGGGCTCTTTACGGTTTTGCACGGCGTTGTTTCCTAAATCATTGAACTTATCACTCTAGCGGCGATCAGATCATCAACGCCTCAAAACCGGTCTCAGATGATGAGCAAAGCCAAGTATAAAATCAGCAATTGGAAGCAATACAATCAAGCACTGATTAATAGTGGTTCGATTACCTTTTGGGTTGATA
>NZ_MEBP01000045.1:0-28999 GCF_001722075.1 Salinivibrio sp. SS2
TTTGTTTGTTTTTTAATGATACGGCGTGCATGAGCCGTATACGAGGTCCGTATGTACGGTTCTGTGAGAGGGATGAGGCGGCAACGCCTCACCCTACTCGATATGCCAGAAAGTAGCAGAATAGTTACGTCTAAACGACCAATAAACCAACAAAAAAGCCGACCTTTGGGTGATAATTGTCCATTTGTTTGGGGCTAAGCGATTTTTGCCCGAAAAGTGTTTGACATATTTGTGGCTCAAAGTAATATGTGCCCCCGCAGCGACGGTGAGGTGGCCGAGTGGCTGAAGGCGCTCCCCTGCTAAGGGAGTATACGGTTTGTAGCCGTATCGAGGGTTCGAATCCCTCCCTCACCGCCATGTTGCTGCAAGCAAGATAGATGTGCGTCCGTAGCTCAGCTGGATAGAGTACCTGGCTACGAACCAGGCGGTCGGAGGTTCGAATCCTCCCGGACGCGCCATTTACTTGTGGTGAGGTGGCCGAGTGGCTGAAGGCGCTCCCCTGCTAAGGGAGTATACGGTTTGTAGCCGTATCGAGGGTTCGAATCCCTCCCTCACCGCCATGACTTACAAGCCTGCCTTGTAAAACTGATGTGCGTCCGTAGCTCAGCTGGATAGAGTACCTGGCTACGAACCAGGCGGTCGGAGGTTCGAATCCTCCCGGACGCGCCATCACCCTTCACGGAAGACTTGCAAACGATGTTCAGGATGAACCGATTGTAGACACGCGCTCGTAGCTCAGCTGGATAGAGTACCTGGCTACGAACCAGGCGGTCGGAGGTTCGAATCCTCCCGAGCGCGCCATCTTCAATCATGCAAATCCGTCAGCGCGTCCGTAGCTCAGCTGGATAGAGTACCTGGCTACGAACCAGGCGGTCGGAGGTTCGAATCCTCCCGGACGCGCCATTTCTTTGCTTTAATCCCAAATCCATCTCTCCTTATTATTCGTCACACCACCGTGGCAGTTCGCGTTACTCCCTCACTTATCGTTGTGTTAAATACCGACCGTTCAGTCTGTTTTTCTCGCTCGTGTGATCCTTCCTACTGGTCAATCCTTTTGATGCGTTTATTAACGCTTTCTCCTTTTATCAGGCCCTAAGAGTGATTGGTTATGGAGAAGAAAAAGGTTTTTTCCAAAATTCGCACAATCATTTTGATTCCCGCATCGAAACCCTTGCATAGACAAGCTCGCAATTCTGATAAACCCCCAGTACTCTCCATAAAATGTGCAATCTATTAATTTACCTTTACGTAAACGTTACGTAGAGCGTATCGAACCTAGCGCGGTGATGACGTGCGTTGTCAGGTAACAAAAACGCAACACATCGATTGTCATTTATGCAAATAGTTAGTATTTTGACCGCAAACGATTAAATACCCCTTTAAACTCTGTGAGGAATCAAATCATCGTTAAAGGGGAATAGGTGACAAGGACGATAACCATGGAACTGGGCCCACTTTTAGAACAGGCACTGATGCTCATGCTCACCGGCATGTCAGTGGTGTTCGTATTTCTTTCAATTCTGATTTTTCTGGTACGTCAGCTAGCTCGCTTTGGCGATCCTACCCCGCCTATGCCAGCATCGTCTGTCACGTCTACCCCCGTTAAAGCTCAGCCGGGAGCATCCCCGGATGTGATTGCTGCGATTACTGTCGCTGTTCAGCAATATCGCCAACGCCAGCGTTGAGTGGTAAGGCACATATAAAAAAGGAGTTTGTTATGTCTACGCCGTTAGCTATTACCGATGTGGTGCTTCGTGACGCCCATCAGTCGTTGTTTGCCACGCGCCTGCGTTTGGACGATATGTTGCCGATTGCCGCCGAGCTTGATCAAATTGGGTTTTGGTCACTCGAAACATGGGGTGGGGCGACCTTTGACGCGTGTATTCGCTACTTGGGGGAAGATCCTTGGGTGCGCTTGCGCGAGCTGAAAAAGGCGATGCCGAACACGCCAATGCAGATGTTGTTACGTGGGCAAAATTTGCTGGGATATCGCCACTATGCCGATGATGTGGTGCATAAATTTGTCGAACGTGCGCACGCCAATGGTATGGACGTGTTCCGTATTTTTGATGCCATGAATGATGTGCGCAATTTCAAAGCGGCGGTCGGTGCCGCGGTAGAAGTCGGGGCACATGCACAAGGAACGATATCGTATACCACAAGCCCTGTTCATACCTTGGACACATGGACAGATCTTGCCAAGCAACTGGAAGATTTAGGGTGTCATTCACTGTGTATTAAAGACATGTCTGGCTTGCTCAAGCCGTATGAAGCCTATGAGCTAGTAAGTCGCATCAAATCGGCGTGTGATATCCCTTTATCACTGCACTGTCACGCGACGACCGGCTTATCAACCGCCACTGCCATTAAAGCTGTTGAAGCGGGGCTCGATGTGTTAGATACCGCGATTTCGTCGATGAGCCAGACCTATGGCCATACGCCGACGGAAACCGTTGTGGCGATGCTGGAGAACACAGAGCGCGATACGCAGCTCGACCTCAACAAGCTGGAATCTGTGGCTGCCTATTTTAGAACGGTACGGAAAAAGTATGCGCAGTTTGAAGGGCAGCTCAAGGGCGTCGACTCACGGATTTTGATCGCACAAGTGCCGGGCGGCATGCTCACCAATATGGAAGGCCAGCTTAAAGAGCAAGGTGCGGCCGACCGCTTGGATGAGGTACTCGATGAGATCCCGCGTGTACGCGAAGATCTCGGTTATATCCCATTGGTCACACCCACCTCCCAAATTGTCGGCTCGCAAGCAGTGATTAATGTTCTGACTGGCGAGCGTTATAAGAGCATTACCAAAGAAACGGCGGCGCTGCTCAAGGGCGAATATGGAAAAGCGCCCGCACCGGTCAATGCGAAGCTGCAAGCCCAAGTGCTGGATGGTGAAGCGCCGATTACTTGCCGTCCTGCCGATAAATTAGCGCCTGAACTGGATGCGCTCACGCAGGCTCTCATTGAAAAAGCCGACGCCGAAAACGTGTCTTTGGCAGACGATAAAATCGACGATGTTTTAACTTATGCGTTATTTCCGCAGGTGGGGTGGAAGTTCTTACAAAATCGCGGCAACCCCGATGCCTTTGAACCTGCCCCAACCGGTGAAGCAGAGCCTGCTTCTGTGGCCACCAAGCCGACGTCAGGCGGCGAGATTGAAACCTATAGCGTGCGTGTGAATGGACAGGTCTTTAATGTGGATGTAGGTCCAGATGGCGCGTTAGGAGACATTCAGCTCAGCGCGTCGCCAGTGGTATCAGCCCCTCAACCTAGCGCCGCTCAAACACAAGGCGAACCCGTCACTGCTCCTTTAGCGGGTAACATCTTCAAAGTGATGGTATCGCCGGGTGAGCACGTGCAAGAAGGGGATGTATTGATTGTGCTCGAAGCGATGAAAATGGAGACCGAGGTCCGAGCGGCGCAAGCAGGCACAGTTCAGGATGTCCAAGTAAAAGAAGGCGATGCGGTGACCGTGGGTATGCCGCTATTGCACTTAGCGTAAGAGGGCAACATGGAAGGATTAATGATCTTGTGGTCAGAAACGGGCTTGGCGAATTTCCAATGGCCTCAGCTTGTGATGATCGCCGTCGGTTGCTTGTTGCTCTTTTTGGCCATTCGCCGTGGGTTCGAGCCTTTGTTGCTTTTGCCTATCGGGTTCGGGGCGATACTAGCGAACATTCCTAATGCTGGATTTAACGAGCCGGGCGGCTTGCTCTACTACGTCTATCATGTCGGTATCGATACGGGCGTCTTCCCGCTATTGATTTTTATGGGCGTTGGCGCGATGACCGATTTTGGCGCGCTGATTGCCAATCCTCGCACGCTGCTATTGGGTGCGGCGGCACAGTTTGGCATTTTTGCCACCTTGTTTGGTGCCATTTTGCTCAACTTGGTTCCCGGGATGGCATTTACGCTCAAGGATGCCGCCTCGATTGCCATTATTGGTGGTGCGGATGGGCCAACAGCAATCTTCCTCGCCAGCAAGCTGTCGCCGGATTTGCTCGGCGCCATTGCAGTCGCCGCCTATAGTTACATGGCGCTTGTGCCGATTATTCAGCCTCCGATCATGAAGCTGTTTACCTCGGAAAAAGAGCGTCAAATCGAGATGAAGCAGTTACGCCATGTGTCTAAAACTGAGAAAGTGCTGTTTCCGCTGGCGGTATTAATGATGACCATCTTGTTCTTGCCGTCGGCAACACCGCTGGTCGGGATGTTCTGCCTCGGGAACTTGATGCGAGAATGTGGGGTTGTCGATCGCTTATCCGGCACCGCGCAAAATGAGCTGATTAACATTGTCACCATTTTCCTTGGCTTGGCGGTGGGCTCTAAGTTAGAAGCGGATAAGTTTCTTCAGTTTGAGACGTTAGGCATTTTGGTACTCGGTGCTGTGGCATTCAGTATTGGGACTGGCGCCGGCGTGCTGATGGCAAAGCTGCTTAACCGCTTTAGCCGCGATCCGATCAATCCGCTGATTGGCGCAGCAGGCGTGTCGGCAGTGCCCATGGCGGCAAGGGTTGTCAACAAAGTTGGTTTAGATGCCAACCCACACAACTTCTTGTTAATGCATGCTATGGGGCCCAATGTGGCCGGTGTGCTTGGCTCGGCGGTGGCAGCGGGTATCTTGTTGGCGTTGGTCGGATAATACGCACTGTCTTGTGACGAGAAAAGGCGAAAAGAAAACGGCGGTAGGCATTGTGTCTATCGCCGTTTTTGTTAAGACTAGAGGTTTACGCTTTGCGATTACGCAGTGCTTTGCTATGAAGCGATGAGTCAGGTGACTCAACCGGGCAACGGCATGCGAAAGGAGTCTTTATGTCGAACAATGTATCTCTTGCGATCCCCCAATTTGGCGGACCTGAGGTGTTAACCGCCGTTAATCGTGCTATTCCGTCCCCGTCTGAAGAACAAGTGCTGATTCAGGTAAAAGCGGCAGGCGTGAATCCGATTGACGCAAAAACGCGTGCAGGCCTTGGCTGGGCCGCAGAGCATAACCAAGACAAATTGCCTTGGGTGCCGGGATATGATGTTGCGGGTGTTGTGGTGGCTAATGGCACCAACGAAAGCAAGTTTGATGTGGGCGACCGCGTTGCAGGTATGATTGGCTTTCCCACTGAGGGTGGCGGTTATAGCCAGTACGTAGTAGCGGACGCGGGGTTACTCTCGACCGTTCCACCGAGTGTGCCTATGGTAGATGCCGCTGCCTTACCACTGGCAGGTCTCACCGCATGGCAAGCGCTCGAGCATGCGCAATTACAGGCAGACGATAAAGTCCTGATCTTGGCCGGTGCCGGTGGCGTGGGTCACTTGGCGGTTCAATTAGCGGTTCGAACTGGGGCGAATGTTTACGCGACCGCCTCGCCGTCCAATCATGATTTCTTGCGTCAGCTTGATGCAAAACCAGTTGATTATCACCAAACCCATTGGGCAACGGCTCATGGTGAATTTGATGTGCTGATTGATCTGGTTGGAGGAGAAACTGGGATTGATGCGCTCGCCAGTTTACGCACTGGCGGACGTGTGGTGACCGTGCCGACTAATACCCGCGATATGATTACCTCAGCAGCGGCCGAACGGGGCTTGAAAGCCACTGGGATGCTGGTGGAGCCCAATACATGGCAAACTCAGCGCCTACTCGACATGCTTGACCAAGGTGATTTACGGATTGATATTGCGGCTGTGTATCCGTTAGCGGAGGCTGCACAAGCACACGTTGCCCTTGAAGAAGGTCATACGCGTGGTAAACGCGTCCTCGAAATGCCGTCTGCATAAATGGATAAAAGAGTGGTCATTCAGGGCCTAAACGCCTGAACCAATAGGGGAGTCTGCGGTCGAATGGGCGATTGGTCATCGCTGGTTATGTTGTTTGCCACCAGCTTTCTCAGTGCCACCTTGCTCCCGGGTGGCTCTGAAGCCAATATGGTGTATTTGCTTCATCACCATAGCTACCCCGAAAGCGTCATTATTGCGATTGCCAGTGTGGGCAATACGCTAGGCGGTATGACCAACTATGCGATTGGTCGTTGGTTACCTGACTATCAACCCAAGCGGCGCTGGGATCGCCACGCGCTGGCGTGGTTAAAGCGATACGGTTATGCCGCATTATTGTTAAGTTGGGTGCCCGCCATTGGTGATCCCCTATGTGTCGTTGCCGGGTGGCTACGTTTACGCCAGTCTTGGTGCTGGCTAGTTATTTTTTCTGCAAAAACAGCGCGCTACCTTATTCTTGTCTTGTCATATCATTGGGTAGCCGGGTAGGAAATTATCATATGCAACGTTTATTGCTCGTCTCGTTTTTTGTTCTTGCCTCACTGACAGGGTGTCAGTTACTTGGCCCACAAGCCACGCCAACCCCTGAAGGTATTACTTGGATTAAAACCGTGTCGCCGCCAAAGGGTAGCGCACAGGTGCCTTATCAAGAGTTTCGTCTCGATAACGGGCTGACCGTTCTGTTGCATCAAGACCACTCCGATCCTTTGGTGAAAGTCGATATGCGTTATCACGTCGGTTCATCCCGTGAAGAACCGGGTAAATCGGGCTTTGCACACTTTTTTGAACACATGATGTTCGAAGGCTCCAAGCATGTGGATGATCACGGCAAACGGATCAAAGAAGTGGGGGGATATAACAATGGCTCGACCGATCGCGATACCACTCAGTATTATCAAACCGTTCCCGCCAATGAGTTAGAGCGCGTACTTTGGCTTGAGTCGGACCGAATGGGCTTTTTGCTAGACGCGGTTTCGCAACGCAAATTTGAAGTCCAGCGTGATACGGTGAAAAACGAACGTGCTTATCGTATCGATAATGCGCCCTATGGACGGGTTAATGAAACCATTAATCAAGCGCTTTATCCTGAAGGTCATCCTTATTCGTGGCCTGTGATTGGCTACGTTGAGGATCTTGATCGCGTTGACGTAGGGGATTTGAAGCAATTTTTCCTACGCTGGTACGGACCAAACAATGCCACCTTGACCATCGGTGGAGATATTGATGTACAACAAACGCTGGCTTGGGTGAACAAGTACTTCGGTGATATTCCTGCTGGCCCAGAGGTCGCTGACCCTAAACCACAACCCGTCACGCTTGAGGCGGACCGCTATGTCACCTTGGAAGACCAAATCTCCCAACCCGTATTGGTCATTACCTTTCCAACCGGTACGCCGGACACAGATACCAGCACCCGCTTAGGCGTCCTTGCCAGCGTGCTTGGACAAGATCGCGATAGCCTGCTTTATCAGTCATTGGTACAGTCAGGTAAGCTGTTGAGCGCGGGCGCTTCCCACCGTTGTGGTGAACTAGCTTGTACGTTTGAGCTCTATGGCGTAGGCAGCCAGCAGCAATCATTGGCTGAGGTTGAGACCCTGTTGATGGACGCACTTGCGACCTTTGAGCAACAAGGGGTGTCGAAGGCAAGTATTGCCCGCATCAAAACCATGGCTGAAGCAGATGACATCTTCGCGCTGCAAAGCGTGGACGGCAAAGTCGAGCAGCTGGCTAGCGACTTCAGTTTATTTGGTGATGCCAATCGCTTAGAAGCACGTTTGGCGCGTCTTGAGGCGGTGACCCCTGAAAACGTGATGGAAAGTTTCCACCGCTGGGTGAAGAATAAGCCTGCCGTGTATCTGAGTGTGGTGCCGTACGAGCGCACGGATTTAGTGGCGAAGCCAGCTAACTTTGTGTATCAGCGCCCCGACTACGCGCAAAGCATCGCGCCTTCACACGAGAAGCTGCCACCACGTCGTACGCCGGAAAATATTGATCGCACCCAAGTGCCTCCTACTGCTGGTAGTGTGACGGTGAACGTGCCGCAAATTTATCGTGCTAACCTCGACAATGGCATTCATCTTGTTGGTACAGAGAGTCGTGAAACGCCGACGGTTACCCTGTATATGACCTTGCCTGCTGGTACCTTGATGGAGCCGAATGACAAGCGCGGTCTCGCCAACCTTACTGCCCAGATGGTTACCGAAGGCGCGGCGGGGATGAGCGCGGCGGAGTTAACCCAAGCCCTGAAGCAATTGGGGAGTCAGGCGAGTATTGAAGCCGGTGAGCATGAAACCTTTATCACGATGACTTCGCTGAAAAAACATGTGGATGAAACCCTACAACTCGTTCACAAAGCGTTAAGTGCGCCTACCTTCTCCGAGCAAGACTTCATGCGAGTGAAAGCGCAACTGCTGGAAGGGATGGCCTCGCGTGCCGATGATGCTAGCTGGCTCGCAGACCAAGCTACTCGAGAGCTCTTGTTCCAAGACGTAGTGTACCGTGCTCCACGAGGTGGTGTCGCAGAAGATATTGAAGCGCTTACCATTGATGACGTTCGCACGTTTTATCGCCAACATTATGTGTTGAAAGGCAGCCAGCTGGTGGTCGTGGGCGATTTGTCACGCGATCAAGCCGTGACGTTGGCGAACCAAATAACACCGTGGCAAGAGGCGCCTCGTTCTCAACCGCAGGTCGCTCGCGCTGTTCCTCGTGATGAAAAGCAGCCACAAATTTGGCTTGTAGATAAACCGAAAGCGCCGCAATCCAGTATTCGTATGGTGCGCCACGGCATGCCTTATGATGCGACTGGCGAGATGTTTATCACGCGCTTGGCCAACTTTAACCTTGGCGGCAACTTTAACTCACGTATTAACCAGAACCTGCGCCAAGATAAAGGCTATACCTATGGCGCCGGTGGCGGTGTGTACGGTGGGCGTCAACTTGGCAGGATTGAGTTTGATGCTGATGTGCGTGCGGACGCGACGGTAGATGCAATCAACCAGCTTTGGCAGGAAATGGCCAATGCGGCGGAAAATGGTTTCACACCGCAAGAGCTTGCTTATCTGCGCCAATCGAGCGGACAACAAGATGCGCTGAGCTATGAAACCCCGTGGGATAAGGCAGGCTTAATTGCCCATATTGAGGAGTTTGATTTATCCGACAACTACCGCGATGAGCAGCAAGCGATCATTGAAACGATGGATCTCGAACGCTTAAATCAGGCAGCGAGACGTTGGTTTAATCCGAATGACTATCAAATCATCGTTGTCGGAGATGCCGAGCAGCTTGCGCCAGAGCTTAAAGCGCTTGGTTTGCCGGTGAATCCGCTTACGCTTGAGTATCGCTAACGCCGCCTCGAGTAAACACATGTCGCTGCGTGATGGCTTTTGAGTGATAGCTTGTTTATCCTAACCTGTCACGCAGCACAAAGATAAGAGAAACGTTTTGACTGATTTCACCCAGCGGTTAGCGCGTTTGGCGCAAAACCCAGAAGCATTAAAGGGGATTGGCCGAGGACTGGAGCGTGAAGCATTACGGATCACGCCAACCGGGCACTTAGCACAGACGCCGCATCCAGATGCACTTGGCTCAGCGCTAACGCATCGATGGATCACCACGGACTTTGCGGAGTCTTTATTGGAATTTATTACGCCCGTCAATACATCGGTCAACGGAATGCTCGATGAGCTGCAAGACATTCACCGTTTTACTTACAAGCAAATGGGTGACGAGCAGCTATGGCCCATGTCTATGCCATGTGTGGTCGCGTCTGAAGACGATATTACCTTGGCACAATATGGCAGCTCGAATATCGGGCGGATGAAAACACTTTATCGCCAAGGGCTCAAACATCGCTATGGCAGTGTGATGCAAGTGATCTCTGGGGTGCATTTTAATATCTCCCTCCCAGAGACGTTTTGGCAGCATCTCTACCACACGGAGTCCGTGACGCAAGCCCAAGTCACGCAAGGCTATTTTGATCTTATCCGTAACTATTACCGTCACGGTTGGATGATCCCGTATTTGTTTGGTGCGTCACCTGCCTTGTGTGGCACCTTTATTAAGCATGCAAAGACCCGTTTGCCGTTTGAGCATTTGCCATCAGGCACCTGTTACTTACCGTATGCAACCTCGTTGCGTCTCAGTGATTTAGGCTATACCAACAACGCGCAAGCCGAGCTAAGAATCGGCTTTAATACCCTTGAGCAATATTTGGAAGGACTGCGCAGTGCAATTCGTACCCCCTCGCATGAGTTTGCCAAGCTTGGGATCCGTGATGGTGACAGTTATCGCCAGCTTAATACCAATGTCTTGCAGATAGAAAATGAACTCTATGCGCCTATCCGCCCGAAACGCAATGCACAAAGTGGTGAAAAGCCCACAGAAGCCTTGGACCGTGCCGGTGTCGAGTACATTGAAGTGCGCTCGCTAGATGTTAACCCTTACAGTCCGGTTGGCATTGAACAAGACCAAATCCATTTCTTAGATCTCTTTGTGAGTTGGTGTGCGCTCTCACCGTCAGATCCGATGACGGATGCGGAGCTCAATTGCTGGCGTGAGAACTGGAACAAGATAGTGATTGAGGGGCGCAAGCCAGGCTTATTGCTTACCACCGGGTGTGACGGCCATCAGCGCACACAAGCAGAGTGGGGGTTACACGTGATGGCTGAGCTCAAACAATTGGCTGTCGTGATGGACCGAGCGGTGGGTGATAATCGCTACGAAGCCGTCTGCGATAAAATGATGGCCTGCTTTGACAACCCAGATCTCACCCTCTCTGGACGCCTACTTGCCGATATTATCGCCCAAGGTGGTATTGGTAATGTCGGCTTAGGGTTAGCCAGTGCGCACAAGACGGCACTCAGTGGCGATGACTATCGTGTGCACAGTGATGTGGAATTTTTGCAAGAAGCGGCTGCCAGTCTCGCTCGTCAAAAGGACGTTGAAGCGAGTGACACACTTAGTTTTGAGGCCTTCTTGAAAGACTATTTCAAAGATGTGCCAATGGCAGAAAGCTGGTAAATCGGAGGATGACTTGGGTGTGTGTTAGCCGAGCTTTCGCGGCACTAGGGGCGGTATTATTACTGTCTAGCTGTGCAACACCACCGCCGGATAATCCGAATAACCTATGTGCGATTTTTGAACAGAATCCAGATTGGTTTGAAGCGGCGGTGGAGATGGAAAAGGCGTGGGGGACACCCATCCAAGTCGCGATGGCCATCGTGAAACAAGAAAGTGCATTTGTCCATGATGCTTTGCCGCCTCGTGATTATGTCTTGGGGATTTTACCTTGGGGGCGAGTGAGTAGTGCCTATGGGTATGCACAAGCGCAAGACCCCGCATGGTCGGATTATCAAAAGGCAACCGGTAATGGCGGGTCACGCACCAACTTCGATGATGCATTGCAATTTATTGGTTGGTACACCAACGAAACCTATCGTCAACTTGGCGTGTCTAAATGGGATGTGTACCGACAATATTTGGCTTACCATGAAGGACGTGGTGGTTTTCAACGCGGCTCTTTTGAACGCAAACCCGGACTTAAACGCGTCGCGCGAAAAGTAGAGCAGCAAGCCAAGGATTATGGCTGGCAGCTTAAAGGCTGTCGGCAACGTTTAGAGGATAATCTGAGCTGGTGGCCTTTCTAAGCCACAGTGATGAATGAAAAGGAGGGCAAAATGCCATTATTGGATAGTTTTACGGTCGACCATACCCGTATGAATGCACCAGCAGTGCGCGTGGCTAAAACGATGAAAACGCCCGGTGGTGATACGATCACCGTGTTCGATCTGCGCTTTTGCCGACCCAATGAAGAGATTTTGACGGAAAAAGGCATCCACACGTTGGAACACTTGTTTGCAGGCTTTATGCGCAAGCATTTAAACAGCAAGGATGTTGAAATCATTGATATCTCCCCAATGGGATGCCGAACGGGCTTTTATATGAGCTTGATTGGTCAGCCTAAAGAAAGTGATGTGGGTCGCGCTTGGGAAGCGGCGATGGAAGATGTATTGACGGTACCGTCGCAAGATAAAATCCCAGAGCTGAATGAGTACCAATGTGGCACCTATGCAATGCATTCGCTCTCTGAAGCGAAGGACATTGCACGCGCGATCATTGATGCAGGGATCACCGTGAATAAGAACGATGATCTGTCGCTACCCGAGTCGATGCTACAAACCTTGCGTGTGGATTAATTTCTTTGCAGAAATAGGTGCACATCGGATAAAAAAGTAGACGTTTAAGGCGCCACCGTTCGGTGGCGTTTTTTTATACTATCGTTCCCTTTCTTTGCTATTTCATCGGCTACCAAGATTGGGACAGAATCCAGCCTGTCTTGATTGTTGGATAAATTGCGAGAAGGAGTATGCGTGATTGCAGCTTTTTTGTTTAATGAAGCACGCTTCTGAAGTTCGGCGCTGCGCAATGTGCTGGTATTCGCTAAGCTGATAGGTATCTGGCAAGTGATAAGGCAGTGAGACCCAACGTGAAATTGAGCAAGCGGCAACCCACACATCTCAAGATTGTTCGTGCAATATGTGGCGTCATTATCTGGATGATGACGTCTAATGCGCTGGCTGCCCTTAATGATTATTGGTCTTACAGTGAATATCTGCGTCTTCACCCTGAGCAAAATGCGCTGACAGAGCAACTTGATAGACAAGTACAAGCAGAGCCCGAGCCGCTTAAAGCCGCTCCTCAACCGATTAAGATCTCGGTCGTTGTGCCGGGTGAGCAGATTTCAGATTACTGGCAGCGTAATATTCTCGCTCTGGAACGTCGGCTGCAAGCGCTGAATATTCCGTATGAATTGGAGCAAGTGACCACGCGGCCCAACAATGATATTCGCGAGCAGAGTGCCTCTTTGTACGCTGCGCTTCGTGATGGCGCCGACTATCTAATTTTCACCCTCAACAGTGTTCGTCATCGCAAATTTATTAACCATGTATTGTCGCAAAACAAAACCAAGCTGATCCTGCAAAATATCACCACACCGGTTAAGTCGTGGCAGGATAATCAGCCGTTTCTGTATGTTGGCTTTGACCACCAAGAGGGCAGTTTAGCGTTAGCAGACTATTTCAATGCCCGCTACCCGCAAGGAGCCGCGTATTCGGTTCTCTACTTTTCGCAAGGCTATGTTAGCGACGCGCGTGGCGATACATTTATCGATGCAATGAATAACCACAGTCACAATCATTTAGTCTCCGCGTATTACACCAAAGGCGACCAAGCGTCTGGCTATGAAGCGGCAAAAGCAATGCTCAACAATAATGAGAAGCTTGATTTTATTTACGCGTGCGCCACAGACGTCGCCTTTGGTGCAATTAATGCGCTGGATGACTTGAACCGGCATGAGGTCGTGATCAATGGCTGGGGCGGCGGCTCAGCAGAGCTTGATGCCCTGCAACGTGGCGATCTGGATGTTACTGTGATGCGGATGAATGATGACACAGGCGTAGCAATGGCGGAGGCGATTAAACGCGATCTGCAGGATCAGGCTGTGCCCGTGGTATACTCCGGCCGATTTGAAATTGTCACGAAAGAGGACAGTCCTGAGCGCATTAATGCGCTTAAGAAGCAGGCTTTCAGATACTCGGATTAACGCATCATGACCATGTCAGGCTCCAAAAAACTGTCACTTTCACAGCTACTCACGCGTCTTATCGTGGTGTTTTTCTTGTTTGTGACTGTAGGCGTCTATGTCCAGAGCTATCAACTGACGCTGGCAGGCATTAATCAGGAAGTGACGCGTACGCTGACTCAAACGTCACGCCTTCTGCAGAATGTGTTTGATAGTCGCCTAGACTCGCTACAGATCCACCAAAATACCAATGCATCCAGTATGACGTTGCAAGCCTTGGTGGCACGAGGCGATCGCATTGCTCTTGATGACTATTTTATTGAGCAAGAGCAGCAAGATGCCGCCAATACCCCTGATTTTCGTTTTATTTCCCGTGATGGCGAGTTGTTATGGCACGATGGGAGTAGCTTTTTTCATGGCATTGATGACAAGGGGCTTGAACGCTTGCGTGCGCAGCTGCGAGATATCAACCGCTGGACACTGACCACCATTACCACCGAGATGGAGCAGGGATATGTGCTTATGCGCAAAACCCCGATTGTTTTTCAAGCCAGTGGTAAGTTGGGCGGTTACCTGTATGTTGCGGTGATGCTCAATGGTAACTTTTCTTTTGTCAAAAGCCTGCAGCGGGCCAGTGGTACGCAAGCCGTTTGGTTATCGGTCAAAGAGTTAACGCTCGCTTCCACACTGACTGGGGATGATAATTTCGCTAACGAACTCACCTTACCCACCAAGGGGAGTAGTCAAGCGTTCCGCAACTACCTTATCAGTCACGCTAATTTGCGTATTGAAGGGGAAAACTCCGATATCGCTGTACTGTCGGCACAACGCAACGACAATGTGCTCGCGTTACAGCGCCAAATGGGGATCAACCTTTTACTCACCACGTTAGTGATTTTAGTGGCGGCTATTTGGGTCAACCGGTTTGTCAAAACGCGCATTGCCGGTTCGCTCGACAAATTGATGCGTTATACCCTGGGCGCGACCTCACGCCAGCGAACCTTGCCTTTTGCGGGCTCTGATATTGAAGAGTTTGATCACATCGGTCAGACACTCGAATCGACATTTGATGCCCTTTACGAAAAAGAGCGGTCATTGCAGGATTTGTTTGATTATGCGCTCTCACCCATTATTGTTTGGGACACCGACTTTGCCATCACGCGGATTAACCCGGCAGCCAAGTTAAAACTGAATTATGACGCCGATGCGCAGCAAACGAGCTGGATGTACATGCAGTTTATGCGCGCTATCTCGCCTTATCTTAAGCGTGCCGTCGATGGCACCATCCTTAAAGGCGTTAATATTCATATCGATAACCGCGTGTATCGTTGGAACCTTGCTCCTTTGATGGTCGATAACCAAGTCAAGGCTGTCATCGGGCAAGGGCAAGAAATTACGTCGCTGATTGAAGCCGAACAGCAAAGTCAACGTGCCAAAGAAGCGGCAGAAGCCTCCGCTCGCGCAAAATCGGAATTCCTCGCTAAGATGAGTCATGAGATCCGAACACCGCTCAATGGGATCCTTGGCATTACCCAAATACTCAGCGATAAAGTGGAAGATAAAGCGCAAAGTGAGCTGTTAGGAAGCTTGTACCAAAGTGGTGAGCACTTACTGACTGTTCTGAATGATATTTTGGATCTTTCCAAAATAGAGCAAGGTAAGATGACCATCGAGTACGGTGATTTTTACTTGCACGATATCATCAGTACGGTAGAAAACATCTATACGCCGCTGTGCGAAAGTAAGCATATCGGACTGATTATCGAGTCTAACCTCGCGGACGACACCGTGATACGCTCTGACCAATCGCGCTTGACCCAAATACTGTTTAACTTGATGAGCAACGCTGTGAAGTTTACCCATCAGGGCAATGTGGCGCTTGAAGTCAAACTTACCCCAATGGAGGGGGCTCAGCACCGCTTGATGATAAAAGTGCAAGATTCAGGGGTGGGCATGAGTGCAGACGCACTGGACACCTTATTCGATCCTTTCGTTCAGGCCGACTCAAGTGTGACGCGCAAATACGGCGGTAGTGGATTGGGGCTTTCCATTGTTAAGAGCCTGCTCGACTTACTCGGCGGTACGATTGAGGTGACCAGTGAAGCAGAGAAAGGCAGCTGCTTTACGCTGACAGTGCCGGTCGAACACGTAGATAATAAGCCCAAAACCATGGCGGAAAGCACCGTGTTTGATGCTGGGCAGGCGGGCATACAGCGTGTGCTGCTAGTCGAAGACAACAAGATTAATGCGATGGTGGCACAAGCGTTCTGTAAAAAACACGACATCAGCGTAGATTGGGTGAAAGATGGTGAGGAAGCGCTTACCTCGTTACGTGAAACCACCTATGATCTTGTGTTGATGGATAACCAAATGCCTAATTTGGGGGGGATTGATGCTACTAAGGCTATTCGCCAAGAGCTGGGGCTGAATGTGCCGGTTTATGCCTGTACTGCTGATGCATATGGCAGTGTGCATGACGCCTTTTATGAGGCAGGGGCAAATTATGTGATTGTGAAACCCATCAAAGAAGACAGCTTTGTTGAGGCATTGCGTTATTACCAAACCGAGCGGCAAGCAATGGTGGAGCAGAGCCCTGCTGATCAGTGAGAGGCTTGCGTATAAGGTCAATATAACGGGGAAAAGGCAGAGCCGTTAAGCTGTTCTAACGTGAGAAAACTTAACGGCGAATTCTGTTCTACTCGGTGCTGACTTTCTGCTTTTGGATCGGCAGCACTTTCACTTGTTTAATCATGTTCTCGGCAACATCGACGATTTCAATTAGATGGCCATCAATTTCCACGCTTAGGCGGCTATTAGGAATATCCTCCAAGTGCTCCAAGATCAAACCGTTCAATGTGCGGGGACCGTCGGTAGGGAGATCCCAGTTCAGGCTCTTATTTAAATCACGGATATTGGCGCTACCCTCAATCAGATAACCGCCATCTGTCAACGGAGTGATTTCTTCGGCCAAGCTTGGCGAAAGTGAGGTGGTAAATTCCCCTACGATCTCTTCGAGAATGTCCTCTAAGGTCACCAAACCGATAATGTCGCCGTACTCGTCCACAATCAGACCAATGCGTTGCTTGTTACGCTGGAACTTTAGCATCTGCACGTTGAGCGGGGTGCCTTCCGGTATGAAGTACACTTCATCCGCAGCGCGCAGCAAGGTCTCTTTATTGAATTCGTTTTTCTCGACCATTAATCGGTACGCTTCTCGTACCCGTAACATGCCGACCACTTCGTCGATGGTATCACGATACAGCACCATACGGCCATGTGGCGCATGGGTAAGCTGGCGCATAATGGACTTCCAGTCATCGTTGACGTTGATCCCTGTGATTTCGTTACGGGGCACCATAATGTCGTCTACCGTCACCTCTTCGAGCTCTAAGATCGAGATCAACATATGCTGGTGACGACGAGGGATTAAACTGCCGGCCTCATTAACGATGGTACGCAATTCCTCGGTACTTAAATTGTCTTTCCCATCACTTTTCACGCCCAAGCCAAGCAAGCGTAGAAAGCCGTTAGTGATGAAGTTCACCAAGCTTACAACCGGGTAAAACACCTTCATCAAGATGGTGAGTACAAAGCTGCTGAGAAAGGAAACACGCTCAGGGTACAAGGCTGCCAAGGTTTTCGGTGTCACTTCTGCAAACACCAAAATCACCATCGTCAGGACACCGGTCGCAATCGCAATACCGGCATCACCATAAAGGCGTAGCCCTAAGACAGTCGCAATAGAAGAGGCAAGAATATTGACGAGGTTATTGCCGATTAGAATGAGTCCAATCAAACGATCCGGGCGTGCTAGCAGTTTTTCAACTCGCTTGGCACCGGTATGGCCCTGTTTAGAAAGGTGGCGTAATCGATATCGATTCAGTGCCATCATGCCTGTCTCAGAGCCGGAAAAATAACCGGAAATGACGATAAGCAATACCAAGAAGGAAATTAATATTCCCGTCGATATGTCGTCCAACGAACTGTTCCTTACGTTTGTTTTAAAATGTGAGCGTCTGCTCGAGAGTATAACACTGACATGCGGTTGGGTAGCGAGCGCACCCATCATGCATTCTAGGGTGACGATTAACCCGCAATAAGGATCTCGCGAACAAATCGGCTACCAAAGTAGGCCAATGTGAGTAGAAAGGCGCCTACAATACTAAACCAAATCACTCGACGTCCACGCCAGCCAGATTGATAGTGGCCCCATAGTAGCACACCATAGACCACCCATGCTGCCATCGAGAGGAAGGCTTTATGCGCTTTTCCTTGCGCGAACATATCATCGACAAAGACAAATCCAGTAATTAAGGTGACCGTCAGTAAACTCTGGCCCACTAGAATAATGTTGAAAAGTTGGCGCTCCACCATCATTAAAGGTGGGACGTTATGGTTGATGACCTGACGTTTTTTATGTTTTAACTGATAGTCGAGCCAAGCCAGCTGCAGTGCGTACAAGGTTGCAATCATCAGGGTCGAATACGCAAACAGCGCCAAGGAGATATGCAACAACACCTCAGGGTGTGACTCTAAATGGGTAATAAAGGCACCGGGTAGCAAGGTCGCGCTGGCAAGGTTTAACCCCGCAAAGGCATAGACAACCGGCAGCAAAAACCATAAACGGAGTCGGAAAATCAGGCCGGTAGTCATCATAGCAATGATGAAACTTACCAACGACGCGACGTTGAGTATGCTTAAATTTTGCCCGCTGCCAGAGAGGATTAAATCCTTGAGCAGATATGCGTGCAATGCCAGCGCAGCCAGTGCAGTAAAGAAGACCGGCTTCGCACTAATCTGATTGTTGCTGGACAAGCCGGGGATGATCTGCAAAATGGCGGCCAGATAAAGCAGTGATGCCAATAAGGCTGTCAGAATATCCATCGTCACCGATCAGTCAGTTAATCAATAAGAATGAAGGTGTGAGTATACCTTGCCTCAATCTCTGTCGCTATCGATACATGCAAGCGATGGGGGGATTGCGGTATAATCTCAATTAATTTCGCGACAGCGATTGCACCCTGACGGTCAATGTCATGGGCCAATAGGACGAGTGGGCGAGTAACGCATGTTTGAAAACTTATCAGAACGTTTATCCCGGACGCTAAAAAATATCAGCGGCCGAGGTCGATTAACGGAAGACAATATCAAGGAAACCCTGCGCGAAGTGCGTATGGCGCTACTGGAAGCCGATGTCGCGCTCCCTGTGGTTCGTGATTTTGTTAAACGCGTTAAAGAGCGCGCCGTGGGGATTGAGGTATCGAAAACCCTGACCCCGGGGCAAGAATTCATCAAGATCGTTCAAGCCGAGCTGGAAGCGGTGATGGGCGATGCCAACGAGCAGCTTGATCTTGCCACCCAGCCTCCCGCGGTGATCCTGATGGCGGGCCTGCAAGGTGCCGGTAAAACTACCAGTGTGGGTAAACTGGGTAAGATGCTCAAAGAGCGTCATAAGAAAAAAGTGCTGGTGGTATCGGCTGACGTGTATCGCCCCGCGGCGATCAAACAGTTGGAAACACTGGCCAGTGAAGTTGGCGTTGATTTCTTTCCGTCGAGCGCAGACCAGAACCCAGTAGATATCGCCAAAGCGGCGCTCGATGAAGGGAAGCTCAAATTCTACGACGTGGTGATCGTCGATACCGCCGGTCGCCTGCACGTTGACGATGCTATGATGGACGAGATCAAAGACGTCCACCATGCGATTAACCCAGTTGAGACCTTGTTCGTGGTAGACGCCATGACCGGTCAAGACGCCGCGAACACCGCCAAGGCCTTTAATGATGCGTTAGCACTGACTGGTGTGGTATTGACCAAAGTCGATGGTGATGCGCGCGGTGGTGCTGCGTTGTCGGTTCGCCATATTACCGGTAAGCCGATTAAATTCTTGGGTGTGGGTGAGAAGACTGATGCACTAGAGCCCTTCCATCCTGACCGGGTGGCATCCCGTATCTTGGGCATGGGTGACGTGCTGTCACTTATCGAAGATCTCGAGCGTAATGTCGATAAAGACAAAGCCGAGAAAATGGCCAAGAAGTTCAAAGAAAAGAAAGGCTTTGATCTGGGCGATTTCCGTGACCAACTGCAGCAAATGAAAAGCATGGGCGGCATGATGGGGATGATGGATAAGCTCCCAGGCATGTCGAACTTACCGGCCAACGTGAAAGATAACGTTGACGATAAGATGTTCGTGCAAATGGAAGCTATCATCAATTCGATGACCCCACGTGAGCGTCAACGCCCTGAGATTATCAAAGGCTCGCGCAAAAAACGTATCGCAGCCGGCTCTGGGACCCAAGTGCAAGACGTGAACCGTCTGCTCAAGCAGTTTACTCAGATGCAAAAAATGATGAAGAAAATGCAAAAAGGCGGCATGCGTAACATGATGCGTCAGATGAAAGGCATGATGCCGCCGGGTGGACCTGGTGGTGGCTTTATGGGCTAACCCATTTTGCAGGCGGATGAAGCGTCAGCCTGCATGACAACTCGCTGTGAGGCTTGGGACAGCTGGTGAAAATTTGGCTAAACCAGTTGCAATCACAGCAATAAAGAGTAAAATTCCCGAGCTTTATTTTGGCACGAGGCCCCGCATTGCTTACGCGAAACGGGGCCAATTTTATTAAGTAATGCAAATGAGGACGATATGGTAACCATTCGTTTGGCACGTCATGGCGCGAAAAAACGCCCATTCTATCAAATCGTTGTAGCTGACAGCCGCCAGGCGCGCGACGGTCGCTTCATCGAGAAAATCGGTTTCTTCAACCCTGTAGCTCAAGGCCAGGAAGAGAAACTACGCCTTGACCTGGATCGCGTAAACCACTGGGTTGGCGAAGGCGCTGCGGTTTCTGACCGTGTTGCTAAGCTGATCAAAGACGCAGCGAAAGCAGCGTAAGCAATCAGTGTCAGGGTTAAAAGAAGAAATGAGTGAGCAAGAAACTATCGTCGTCGGCAAGCTTGGCTCGTCATACGGCATTCGAGGCTGGCTCAAGATTTTTTCTTACACTGAAGAAGCTGAGAGCATTTTTGCCTACTCACCTTGGTTTATCCAGGTGCGTGGCGAGTGGCAACGTTTCGAGTTAGAAGACTGGAAGCGCCACAACAAAGGGTATGTTGCCAAGCTCAAAGGGCTGGATCAGCGCGAAGACGCGCAGATGCTGACCAATGCCGAAATCGCCGTTAGTGCTGAAGCACTGCCAGCGTTATCGGATGAAGAGTTTTATTGGCGTGAGCTGTTTGGCATGGACGTGGTGAATGCGAAAGGCTATCACCTCGGTACTGTGACAGACATGCTTGAAACGGGCTCGAACGACGTACTTGTCGTTAAAGCCAACCTGAAAGATGCTTTTGGCAAAAAGGAACGCTTAATTCCGTTCCTTGAAGAGCAGGTCATCAAGTCGATTGATCGCACTGCTCAACGGATCGAAGTTGACTGGGATCCTGGTTTTTAAACTCCAACAGTAAGCGAGCGGAAATATGTGGGTTGGCATTATCAGCCTTTTTCCAGAAATGTTCCGAGCCGTCACTGATTTTGGAGTCACGGGCCAAGCGGTTAAAAAAGGGCTGTTAAACGTCGAAACGTGGAATCCGCGTGATTTCACTCAAGACAAACATCGTACGGTTGATGATCGACCTTACGGCGGTGGCCCCGGTATGTTAATGATGGTTCAGCCGTTGCGCGATGCCATTCATGCTGCCAAACAAGCCGCAGGCGATAACGCGAAAGTGGTTTACCTCTCTCCGCAAGGGCGTAAGCTCGACCAAGCGGGGGTCGAATCACTGGCCAGCAATGAAAAACTTATTTTGATTTGTGGCCGGTACGAAGGGGTAGACGAGCGCATTATACAAACTCACGTCGATGAAGAATGGTCGGTGGGAGATTTTGTGCTCAGTGGGGGCGAGCTGCCCGCGATGACGTTAGTAGACGCTGTTGCTCGGTTTGTACCGGGCGTTTTAGGCGACATGGCGTCAGCAGAGGAAGACTCCTTTGCCAACGGGTTGTTAGACTGTCCACACTACACGCGTCCGGAGTTGTTAGATGGGTTGGCGGTACCAGAGGTGCTAAAATCCGGAAACCACAAGGACATTCGTCGCTGGCGATTAAAGCAATCGCTAGGTCGCACTTGGCTACGACGACCAGAGCTCCTGGAAAACCTAGCTCTGACTGACGAACAGGAATCACTACTTGCCGAGTTCATTAAAGAGCATCGAGCAAGTGCCGAATCAAATTGAGTTTCAGTTTATTCTAGGGTTATAGACAATGAGTAACATCATCAAGCAGCTCGAAGACGAGCAAATGAAAAAAGACCTGCCTGAGTTTCAAGCAGGTGACACTGTCCTAGTACAGGTTAAAGTAAAAGAAGGTAACCGTGAGCGTCTGCAGCCATACGAAGGTGTGGTAATTGCTAAGCGCAACCGTGGCCTGCACTCTGCATTCACCGTACGTAAAATGTCTAGCGGTGAAGGTGTAGAGCGTACTTTCCAAACTCACTCGCCAGTTATCGACAGCATTACTGTTAAACGTCGCGGTGCAGTACGTCGTGCCAAACTGTACTACCTGCGTGAGCGTTCTGGTAAGTCAGCTCGAATCAAAGAGCGTCTTAACAAGAAGTAATCGCTCCGGCGTTTATTGCTCAGAAAGCCCGTCCCGATGGACGGGCTTTTTTATTGTTCTCTTACAGTCAGGTCACGAAACCACTTAATGCCCGTCACGACCATTTAACTTGCTATGTTGCCACTCACTGAAAGAGCGCAAGACATAGACAAACAATAGGGCAAAATGGCATCTGTACCTTACTCACTGATTAGCAGCATCGCTGCGTATCGAGACGGAGAACGAGAATGTCCTGGTTTCTACTCTGCGTAGTGGCTTTGATCGCCGGCTACTTCACTTATGGCACCTTTATTACCAAGGTGTTCGGTCCTAAGCCCGAACAAGCGACACCCGCCATGAGCATGAATGATGGTGTGGATTACGTCCCGCTATCTGATAAAAAAGTTTATCTTATTCAACTGCTTAACATTGCAGGCCTCGGGCCGATTTTTGGTCCAATCCTCGGTGCCTTGTATGGGCCGGTGGCCATGTTATGGATTGTGTTTGGCTGTATATTTGCCGGTGCGGTTCATGACTATTTCTCGGGAATGCTGAGTGTCCGAGCAAAGGGTGCATCGGTTCCTGCGGTAGTCGGCGAGCACTTAGGTAACTTCGCGAAACACTTTATGAACTTCTTTGCGGTGTTACTCTTGATGCTGGTGGGCGTGGTCTTTGTCTTGGGCCCTGCCAAGCTGCTAGGTAGCTTATCGGCGATGAGTGTACCGGTATGGGTGGCGATCATTTTTGCTTACTATATCCTCGCGACTGTGGTACCGATCGATAAAATTATTGGCCGCTTCTATCCGTTCTTTGGCGCCTTATTGGTCTTTATGTCGGTCGGCTTGATGATTGGCTTGGCCGTGAGCGATCACAGCTTCTACAGCCAAGGGCTCGATTTTGCCACTAACTTCCATCCCACCGATCTGCCATTGTGGCCACTGCTCTTTATCACTATTGCCTGTGGGGCGGTGTCAGGTTTTCATGCCACCCAGTCGCCATTGATGGCGCGCTGCATGCAGAATGAAAAATCGGGTCGCTTTATCTTTTATGGCGCCATGATTGGCGAAGGTGTGATTGCGCTTATCTGGTGTAGCTTAGGATTAAGCTTTTACGAATCCACGGATGCGTTGAACCAAACGCTCGCCAATGGCGGTCCTGCCGCTGTGGTGCATGAGGTCTCTACGTCGCTCTTGGGCACCGTCGGGGGCATTATGGCGGTATTAGGTGTGATTGTATTGCCTATCACCTCAGGGGATACCGCGTTCCGTTCTGCGCGTTTGATCATTGCTGACTTTTTGAATATTCAGCAAAAGCCATTGATGAAACGTCTCCTGATTGCGATTCCTATGTTTGTGGTGGGTTACTTGATCACCAAGGCCGAGTTTGGCGTGATTTGGCGCTACTTTGGTTGGGCGAACCAAACCACGGCCATGATCATGTTGTGGGCCGCGGCAGCCTACCTAATTAAGCGTGATAAGCTGCACTGGGTCTGCACCATTCCAGCGATGTTTATGACCGCAGTCACCGTGACCTACTTAGCTAACGCCGACATCGGCTTTGGCTTACCGATGAACACAGCAACCATCATTGGCTTGGTAACAACGGTGGTGGCGAGTGTTGCGTTCCTCGTGGTCTATAAGCCGAACCCTCAGCTGATTGCTGACGAGCAATGATGCCATCCTAACCAATTGGTATTACAGCAATAACGCATAAAATGCGCTAAGATCAAAGCCTCAGCATTCGCTGGGGCTTTTTTGATCAAAAGGATGGTGGCATGAAACACGCGCTTTTTTCGTTACTGACTATTGTGCTGATGACGGGGTGTGCAGCGTCGACTACACAAGCGTTAGTGGATGAGCAAAACTGGTATGGACTGGGTGAGCAAGATGGCCAGCGCGGGCTACCACAGCGAACCTTAAACGACTTACGCACACTGGCGAACAAAGCGGGCGACCGTATGACCGCCAATTACCTCGACTACGAGCAAGGCTATATTCATGGCATTGACGCATACTGCAATCCTGCACATGCGTATCAACTCGGGTTGGATGGCAACCCCTATATGGGCGTGTGCGAAAGCCGACCCGGCTCACAGCGTTTTCGTATGGAGTGGCAACGTGGCTATAACGATTACCAAAGCCAAGCGAATAGCCAGTTTTACTAGCGCTAAAACCGGTGCCAGCATCAATTATGGGTAAGACCAAGCTTATCTTTCAGTGCCTTAAGATAACGTCGGCTTACCGGTACCGAATGAGCGGAGGCGGTCACCACCTCCGCGAGCCCATTATCTAACAGCCGGATCTCCCAAATGGCGGCAGGGTGCACCAAAAATTGTCGGTGGCAGCGCATTAAGGGCGTTTTGTCTTCCAAGACTTTCAAGCTTAAATGGGTGACGGATTCTCCATTGGCGGTGAGTAGTGTCACGCCAGTCACTGAGGTGCGTGCCACTTCGACGTCTTGGTGAGGCACTAAGGTAATCCGGTTATGGCCCGCACAAGGGAGCAGCTCCAGTGCGGGCGTGATCGCCTGATAGTCCTCTTGTCGATTTAACTCACGCGACAGTTTGTCGAGCGACTTTTTTAAGCGCGCGGTTTCGATGGGCTTGAGCAAATAATCAAATGCGTTGTCCTCAAAGGCTTGTACGGCAAACTCATCATAGGCGGTGACAAACACCACTTTGGGCATGGTCTCGGGGTCAAGCATCGCAAGCAGCTCAAGGCCGGTGACGCGAGGCATTTGAATATCTAAAAACACCACATCGGGGCGGGTGTGATTAATGGTTTTTAGTGCGTCGATAGCATTGTTGCACTGTCCAACCACCTCAACGCCGCCAAGCGCGAGTAGCTCATCTTCCAAGGCTTCACGTGCATACAATTCGTCATCCACGATTAACGCTCGAATCATGCCATGGTCTCCTTGTTTGGGGCAGTATCGGTTAATGGCAAGGTCACGGTGGCACGTGTCCAGTGATCATGCTGGCATGTCATTTTAAGCCCGTATTGTCCGCCGAATAATCCGCGTATCCGTTTATCGACAATACGAAGCCCCAGCCCAGCATGCTGTGCCGCTGGTTGATAGAGACCTGCATTGTCCTCGACTTGTAAATACAGGCATTCGCCTTCTTGCCAACCACGAATAATGATTTGACCGTCGGCCATTAATTGACTGATCCCATGTTTCACCGCGTTCTCAACCAAAGGCTGTAAGGTAAAACTGGGGATCACCGCGTGCAAGATAGCCGGATCAATCTGCTTTTCAACACTCATTCGATCGGCAAAGCGGGCATGTTCGAGTTCCAGATAGGCATCAAGATGATTCAGCTCTTGCTCAAGCGAGACGGTTTCGCGATTTTGTTTTAAGTTACTGCGAAAGAAGGTGGATAAGTGCTGGATTAACTGACGAGCGCGCTCTGGCTCGCGCTTGACCACCGCACTGATGGTGTTCAACGCGTTAAATAAAAAGTGAGGGTTCACTTGGGCGCGTAGCAAGTTTAACTCCGCTTGGGTCAGCAAGGTTTGCTGGCGCTGATAACGACCGGTTAAAATTTGGTTGGAGAGCAAACGCGCGATCCCTTCTCCCATGGTGACATTGATCGCCGAGAACAGTTTACGTTTTGGCTCATAAAGCTTTACCGTCCCTAGCACATAGCCATCCCCGCCACGTAGCGGGATCACCAACACAGAGCCCAGTTTGCAATGGGGAGACAGTGAGCAGCAATAAGGGGTATCCGCGCCGTCGATATAGATGAGTTGGTCATCCGCAATGGCACGTCGGGTATAATCGGACGCAATTGGGGTACCGGGTAAGTGGTGGTCATCACCAATGCCGGTAAAGGCGAGGATTTTCTCGCGATCTGTGATTGCCACCGCCCCCACGCCAGTTTCTTGCTGGATAATGGCGGCGACCTGTTCACTACTTTGTTGATTAAACCCGCTGCTTAAAATACCGACCGAGCGTTCAGCAATTTTAAGCGCTTTACTAGAAAACGCCGCGGAATAGCGTTCAAACAACGTCTTGCGATCAACAATAATGCTCATAAACATCGCGGCACCGACTGAGTTAGCGATCACCATGGGCGCAGCAATTGCGCTGACGAGCTCATAAGCACGACTAAAGGGTTCGGCGACGGCGAGAATGATGGCCATTTGTACCAGCTCTGCTACGAACGTCACGCTCAGGACCACAGTAGGGGAAAACAAACGGCTGGTTTGGTTGCGAGAGACCAAGTAGCGGTGCATTAAGCCACCAATCACGCCTTCTGCTGTGGTCGAGATCGCGCAGGCTAAATCTGTAAACCCTCCTAAACTATAGCGATGTAGTCCGCCCGTTAAGCCGACCAAAAAACCTACTACAGGGCCGCCAAGCAGACCGCCAAGCACGGCACCGATGGCGCGGGTATTCGCGATTGCGTCTTGGATGTGCAACCCAAAATAGGTGCCGAGAATACAGAAGCCGGAAAAAAGCACATAGCAGACACACTTGTGCGATAGCCGCCCAGAAATACTGAGCAGCGGCATAAACACAGGAGTTTTGCTCAGCAAATACGCGATCACAAGATACACGCTCATCTGCTGCAGCAATGAAAGCACTAACGCCATAACAATAAAAAGGGGTAACTAGAGTTCCCCGTTATAGTAACTGTTGGTGATAAAAGACTCTAATTAAAAATGCGTATGTAAATTAAAAATTACACCGTAATTTAAATGATACAGTTACTATTGCTTTTAAAATATGGGCTGGTATTGTCTATGTAAAACATAGTGAACATCTTTTAGGGCAAGGTCATGCAGCAAGATTCGGTAACCAATATCAACATTCGCGATGAACAAGTGCTACTCACACCAGAGCAACTTCGCGATCAATTTCCTATCGCCAAAAGCACCCGTGCGGCGATTAGTCAGGCCCGTCAAACCGTGGCAGATATTATCAACAAGCGTGATCACCGCCTGCTCGTGGTCTGTGGTCCTTGCTCAATTCATGATGTCGACGCGGCGAAAGACTATGCCCGTCGTTTGAAAGCCCTATCGGATGAACTGAGCGATCACTTGTTTATTGTGATGCGGGTTTACTTTGAAAAACCACGCACCACAGTGGGCTGGAAAGGGCTTATCAATGATCCACACTTGGATGGCAGCTTTGATGTTGAGTTTGGCTTAAAGCAAGCACGCAGTCTGCTCACTGAGCTTGCTGAAATGGGATTGCCGCTGGCCACCGAAGCGCTCGATCCCATCAGTCCACAATACATTGGCGATTTGTTTAGTTGGGCAGCCATCGGTGCTCGTACCACCGAGTCACAAACCCATCGTGAAATGGCGAGTGGCCTGTCGATGCCGATTGGCTTTAAAAATGGTACGGATGGCAATCTGGCCACCGCCACCAATGCGATGAAAGCGGCTGCTTCAGGGCACCGTTTTATGGGGATTAACCAAGCCGGCCAAGTGGCATTATTGACCACACAAGGTAACCCCAATGGCCATGTGATTTTACGTGGCGGCAAGCAAACCAACTATGATTCAGTCTCTGTGGCCGAGTGTGAGCAGCAACTGCGCGATGCTAACCTGACGCCATCGCTGATGGTCGATTGTAGCCATGCGAACTCTCGCAAAGATTACCGTCGCCAAACCTTGGTCGCTGAAGATGTGATCCACCAGATCAATCAGGGCAACCGGTCTATTATCGGTCTGATGCTAGAAAGCCATATCCATGCGGGAAATCAATCGGCGGATCTGCCCAAAGAAGAGATGGCGTACGGCGTCTCGATCACTGATGCTTGCATTGATTGGGCGTCTACCGAACAATTGCTGCGTCACACGCACCAAGCGTTGGCAACTTCTCTACAACAACGGATTCAACAGGACTAAATCATGGTGGCGGAACTAAGCCGACTGCGCGATCAAATCGATGATGTCGACAAACAAATGGTAACTCTACTCGCCAAACGACTGGCACTGGTTGCGGAAGTGGGAGAGGTAAAAAGTCAGCATGGCTTGCCCATTTATGCGCCTGACCGTGAAGCGGCCATGTTAGCGTCTCGACGAGCAGAAGCCGAAGCGCAAGGGGTGCCGCCCGATTTGATTGAAGATGTGCTGCGACGCACAATGCGCGAGTCGTACAGCAGCGAAAACGACTCAGGGTTTAAATGCCTAAACCCGGATTTGCGCCGCATCGTGGTGATTGGCGGAGAAGGGCAGTTAGGTCGCTTATTCGCACGCTTATTCCGCTTATCGGGCTATCAAGTGTCTGTGTTGGAGAAAAACGATTGGGACAACGCAGAGGCATTGCTCGCAGATGCCGGCATGGTGGTGGTCTCTGTGCCGATAGATGTCACCGAAACCGTGATTAGCGCCCTCCAGCAGCTTCCGAAAGACTGTATTTTGGCAGACCTTACCTCCGTTAAATCTGGCCCGCTACAAGCCATGTTAACGGCGCATCAAGGCCCCGTTGTGGGGCTGCACCCCATGTTTGGTCCTGATGTGGCTAGCCTGGCCAAGCAGGTCATTGTTTACTGCGATGGCCGCGAGCCAGAAGCCTACCAATGGCTGCTCGAGCAATTTCGTATTTGGGGGGCGGGACTACACAGGATCAGTGCTGTTGAGCATGATGAGGGCATGACGCTGATCCAAGCGCTGCGTCACTTTACGTCGTTTGTTTACGGGGTCCATCTGGCAGAAGAAAACCCCAACTTGGACCAGCTGACAGCGTTGAGCTCACCGATTTATCGCTTGGAGCTTGCCATGGTGGGGCGTCTGTTTGCCCAAGATGCAAGCTTGTATGCGGATATTATTATGTCCTCACCGCAAAACTTGGCGATGATTAAGCGCTTTTACCAGCGTTTTGGGGAAGCGATTGATTTGCTTGAACAGCACGACAAAGCCACCTTTGTCGATGCGTTTGCCCAAGTCGAAAACTGGTTTGGCGATTACGCGCCGCGCTTTTTACAAGAAAGCCAAGGCCTGTTGCGACAAGCCAACGATGCGACCCACCGCACCGCGACCTAGCTTATGTAAACCAGCCCACTTAGCATTAAAAAAGCCCACATCGTGGGCTTCAGATTGCTGACGAAC
>NZ_MEBP01000046.1:0-1075 GCF_001722075.1 Salinivibrio sp. SS2
TGGTGGTGAACTGTAGAAGGTATCTCGATACAAAACGTTAATCAGCTCTCAGCTGACACTACGTGATTACGATGCACAAGTTGGCGAAGCATTGGCCAACGTGAAAGCAATAAACAAAGTCATAAGACTTGGTATGCCTGTTAGTTACCGAGTTGATTGATGGGGGCAACCCCATTGGGATCAGTGCGTTAGGTGAATGATTTGATCAACAACGCCATTTCAGTATGTTTAGCTTGGAAGCCTGCCAGCGACTGATACGTCGTCAGAGATGATTAACGTTACATTGCCTGATTCTTAATGCCAGTGCCCATAGGGTATGTCATTTGGATCTTTGGGTAGCTTTCTCAAGCCATACTCGTCTTGCAAGTAAAGCTTCTCAAAGTTCCTTCTTTGCGCACCATACTGTGGCAGTTCTCTTAAAATATTGACTAAATGCTGAACTTGCGGATCGTTAAATCGTCGACCTTGCATTAAAAAGTCCTGAAGCACCGGTATTAGTTCTTTATAGAGTTTTTCAGCTTCGTATTTATCATCAAAAACTCCCTTCATCATTTTGAATAGGGTAAAAAATGGTGCGCCAGCTCTCAGCTCAGAGACGATTTTAGCTACGTTCACGCTTTGATTCCTTAAAGAGAAGAGTAAAAATAATCACGTTTATTACAATGTCATAGATTAAAGTTGACATTAGGTCGCTTGGGTTTTGCTCTGAGTATTTAAAATATGGATAGATATAAGACGCGAGGGTGATGAATACTGATAGAAACGCAATAGAAATCAGCTGTTTTTTAGTAAACAAAGATACGTCTTTATAAATGGAAAACAATGCGATAAGGACAAAGTAGCCGATGAACATGCTTAGTGCGCTTAATCCTTTCTCTACAAAATCACCAATGTATTGATAGCCACTAGTCAGTGATATAGCGAGAGTGATAAATAAGAATGTGATTAATGAAAGGTATTTGTCAGATTTACTCATAAATCCTCTTCGATAAAATGTAATGAGTTGGCATTATCTTTTCGCCCTATGTGGCTTCATATCTAGATTTTAGAGTGTCTAAATGGGCGTTGTTGATCA
>NZ_MEBP01000047.1:0-1351 GCF_001722075.1 Salinivibrio sp. SS2
TTATTATCTGAATTCAGGGTATTGATAAGTTCCAGTTTTAGGTCACGATTAACATCCAATGTAAACATACTTTCCTCATTATTAATGCGACACAATTGTCGGCGTTTATTATTTCCAGTGCGGTTTATTCAATCATCCAATTCGCGGCGCCAGCTCCCGCCTCCTGAAAGCGAAGTTTTATCGGATAGCTGTCACCACAGCCTTCGACAATCCATAGCTCTCGCCACACCCTTGTGCCTACCTCGCCTGACGGCATTTCTCGCACATAAGGCACAAATTCCTCTGGTTTCTCACAGCCTTGAGATGCCACCGTAACCAGCACCCCTGCCATGGCATCTTGGATCAATTTTTGATTAGCTAGTGACCCTGCTTGGACCGCTCCTTTTGGCAGCGACTGCGCCATCGATAAAAAAGAGACCGCCAAAGCCCCAAACACGAGTAAAGCCCGTAGCCAATTAATCATACTCAAAAACGCTCTTAAAAAATGAGTCATCAACAATCTCAATGGAGGGTTCTAAAGACAACATTTAATCTCCATGAATATCAGCCACAAACGCCTCTCCCACTCATCATATTGCGATAACCCCACCAATGCGTATTGGGTCGTTGCCGCTACTCATAGTTTTGCCAGTATTTGAATATGACTGTGAGCAACAAAGCCTAACGACTCGCAAAGGCGTCGGGAGGCAATATTTTCCCGGTTGGCACGATATCTGGCGACACGCCCCCTCTTTTCAACCTCTTTAACCCACCTTGAAATCAGTGCCTTGCCGACACCACGCTGACGATAGCTTGGTGTCACCAAGATAGACAGCGATTCAAAGGGCTCGACACCACAATATGACGCAATGATTCCAACAGGCTGCCCTTCCAGATAAGCCATATAGAAATAGTCTGAGTCCAGACTAAAATCCGCTTTAAATAATTCTTCCTCATCAAACCTTGTGATAAATTGTTCGATGCGTTCTCGATGGGCTTCAAGCGTGAGCTGATCAATCTCTACCTTTGATTTAGCGTCACAAATATGACCTGATAGATAATAGTCAATATCATCGATATAGACCTCAAACGCTTGAGAGTTCACATCGTCGATATAGTCATACAGCGATCGCAGCTTAGATTTTTCTAGGTGTGTGCGAACGTCTTCATTGCAGCTGACCAGTGTCAGGTTATCAGACGGGCGTTGTTTCCTAAATCATTGAACTTATCACTCTAGCGGCGATCAGATCATCAACGCCTCAAAACCGGTCTCAGATGATGAGCAAAGCCAAGTATAAAATCAGCAATTGGAAGCAATACAATCAAGCACTGATTAATCGTGGTTCGATTACCTTTTGGGTTGATGACGCCG
>NZ_MEBP01000048.1:0-2212 GCF_001722075.1 Salinivibrio sp. SS2
AAAAGAGAATAAGGTGATCACAAACGCTCGCTGGAAGAAACAGGCATGTCTCGATACAAAACGTTAATCAGCTCTCAGCTGACACTACGTGATTACGATGCACAAGTTGGCGAAGCATTGGCCAACGTGAAAGCAATAAACAAAGTCATAAGACTTGGTATGCCTGTTAGTTACCGAGTTGATTGATGGGGGCAACCCCATTGGGATCAGTGCGTTAGGTGAATGATTTGATCAACAACGCCGAGTCGGATAGCGATAAAACTGGTGACTCAGCGCAACCATTAACCCATACCGTTAAGTTTGATCCGACTACCCGCCAACGTGAATCATGGCCTGCTATTGCCGAACAATACGACTTGTCCGCTAAGCAGCTGTTGGAGTTGAACCCACAGTATCACGCTGAACCGATGTCATTGGCGGTAGGTGATTTGCTAACTGTGAAGGGTTCGCAACCACAAGACATTGAAAAGAAAACTATTTATGAGCTACCACCTGAGAGCCCTAAGCCATTTAATCATCCTCTGAACACTTACTATGACTATACAGAGCGCTGTTTAGTTGATACTTCAACAGTCGCTATTAATCATAAAAGATTAGTCCCAAAAGAGGTGACCGTTGTTAATATCAAAAAGGTATCTGATGTTGCAACTGAATTTGAGCTTGGCTTCACTCAAGTAGAAAAAACTCAGCCCCTCGACGACTATTGGCAAAACCTTTTTTCCTCAGATACAAGTGACTACACCCAGAAGCTTTTGACGAAATACAATACACATTTGAACAACCCTGTCCGTCAAGGGGAAATTGTAGTCGTACTAACCAAAGAACCATCCACTGAAACACAGAGAAGTAAGCTGTCGGCTCTTATTGAAGAAGCAACAGCAGCAAGTACAGAGTTAGCAAAATTAACTGAAGAGCAAGTTTCCACCGTTAATCGTCACTTTGAATTGCTAGATTTTTATGCTGACGAAGCCATGAAAAAAGTAAGCAAAGATGGCTTACCAAGTGATTTATATGCTTATGCTTCCATGGGAATTGGTGCTGTAGCTGTAGGAATTGAGCAACATTTAAAAAATATCAATAACATACTTTTGGAAATTAACCACCTCTACGTCTCTCAGGTGGCGATGGCGAGCCGTGTTGGTGGTATTAACTATGGTTCTTTTGTCGCTGAGCGAGCCTCACTATTTCAAAAACTAGATGGAAGCTTTGCTGCATTATCTCGACGTAGCGTTAAAATCCCTGTCTATACACAAATTAAGCGCAATCTCAAACTATCCACGCGCTCTGTCGTTCATCATGCCGATGAAATTATCGCAAAAGGCTTCGTACCTAATTTAGGTAAACGTATGGCAAATGTCGCAATCGGTATTGGAGCTTCCCGTGGCGTCGGCTATGTGGGGCTGTTGCTTGGCGGCGCAAGTGGCGTGAAGAATATTTATGACGCCTGCTCCGTCGATGGATCAGGGGAATGTGGCAAAGTCACTACTCGTGAAGTAGCCGGATTTTTTGGTGGTGTCGGTGGAGGAACTGTTGGCGGCAGTATAGCAGCTGCAGGCACTATATTGGTACTGGGTGTTGTTGGAGTAACGTCTGCACCTGTATTAGCAGTTGCATCTATCGGTGCTTTTGTTGTGGGTGGCTCTGTGGGTGGAATTACAGGTACAACTATTGGAAAATCCTTTGGTGATATCCTTTATGAAAAGGTTATCGACCTTAAAGAGTTGATTGAATAGTTTGTAGAGGATTGGCTTTGAATAACTTTTTTGAGCACGCTTATACTATTATTACAGGAATATTTGCTGCATATGTGATCATATGGTCTGTTCCTGCAGTAATTATGAGCGCAATGGTCTCGCTAGGAAGCATTGAAAGAATTGTTTTCATCGATAAGCAGTTAGCCAAGAATCTAGATAAATACTATGACGAAAAAGGCTATATGAGATGGAAATATCAAATGTCCTATTCTATTGGGACTAGATTATTTGGCTACTGGCTCGCGGATTCAACTGCGAAGTGCAACACTCTCGTCTGCAGCCTGACATAACTTGTTAAAGATAACGCTAGGCTGCCTAAAACCAAGACATTTTCTTGGTCGAGCATTCAAGCGGGCCACAGCTTGCATCACCTCTTCTTCTGTGATTTCACGCAGGTCAGTGCCCTTGGGAATATACTGCCTGAGCAGCCCGTTACTGTTTTCGTTTAAACCTCGCTC
>NZ_MEBP01000049.1:0-799 GCF_001722075.1 Salinivibrio sp. SS2
TTCCTTTTTTTTCTCTCCCTACCTTTTCTCTTCCCCCTCTTTCCTTTTCCCCTCCCTTTTCTCTTCCTTCCCCCTTTTTTCCCTCTCCTTCCCTTCCCTCCCTCCTCCCCTTTCTCTATTTCTACAAAACCTCTTCTCCCCAGGTCCCCCCTCTTCCCCTTCCCCCCCCTCCATTCCCTTCCCATATCTCTCTTCTTCCCCTCCCCCCCCCTTCTCCCCTCCCCTCCTTCCTCCCCGATAGTCCATACCAGCTTCTATCCCTCACTCTTAACCCTCCCCCACCCCCTCGCCATCACCAATTACATCTTTCTCTTCCTCCTCCCCTCTCTTCCTTCTCCCTCTCTTCTCTCTCTCCTTCTTTCGGTGATGTCACCACTCTCCCTCCTCTTCCTCTTCCTCTTCCCCCCTCCCTCTTCTCTCCTTTCCTTTTCCCCTTCCTCTTCCTCTCTCTCTCCCCTTTCTCCCTTTCCTTCTTCTCTTTTCTTCCTTTCTCTTTCTCATCTTCGCTTTTCCTTCCTTTTCCTCTTTCTTCTTCCTCCCTTTCCTTCCTCTCGCTCTCTTTTTCCCTCCTCCTCTCTCCTTTTTTCCTTCTTCTCTTTTTTCTTTTCCCTTCCTCCCCCCTTCCTGTTCCTTTTTACCTTCCCTTTTTTTTTCTTTCTTCTTTCCCCCTGCTTTCCTTCCTTCTTTTCTCCCCTTCCTCTTTCCTCTTTCCCTTCTCTTTTCTCTTTTTCCCCCTCTTTTGTTCCCTCTCTTTCTCCTCTTCTCTCCTCTTCTTCTTCTCCCCCCCCCTCTTTTCCAT
>NZ_MEBP01000050.1:0-1065 GCF_001722075.1 Salinivibrio sp. SS2
GGCGATGGAGGCGGAGGGAGCGGGGGAGCAAGGCCGTGGCTTTGCGGTGGTTGCCGATGAGGTGCGCTCGTTAGCGCAAGGTACCCAGAAGTCGACCACTGAGATTCAAGGCACCATTGAGGAGCTGACCAACAATGCAATTGAAGCGGCGGAAGCGATGACCTCGAGCCATCAATCCAGTGAAGAGAGTGTGGCGACAGCGCTCGAAACACAACAGCAGCTCAAAGACATGGTGGCGGCCTTACATCAGTCTAACGATCGTGTGGTGCAAATTGCGGCGGCTGCAGAGCAGCAAGGCACCGTCTCGGAAGAGATGAACCAGAATGTGAGTAACATTCACAACTCGGCCAATGAAGTGAGCGGTGCGGCCACTCACCTTGCCGAACAAAGCCAGCTACTGGCTGACTCCGCGCGAGAGTTAGATAGCAAACTCGATCACTTTGAGGTGGTGTAGCACCTGAGTAAACAAGCGACGTTAGCAACGGATGGGCTTTGGTTGGCACTGAGGTGGGTTGCGGATTAAATCGTGAAAGGGAAAGGGTGATAAATAAAAACCGCCAGCATTGCCGGCGGTTTTTTCTTTTTAGAAGCCCTTATTGTGTGAAGGGCTCTTGGTCATCTCTTACAGTGAAGAGGTGAAGGTACGAGTGATGACGTCTTGCTGCTGCTCTTTGGTCAGCGAGTTAAAACGTACCGCGTAACCAGAAACACGGATAGTCAGCTGAGGATAGTTCTCAGGATGTTCCATCGCGTCGAGTAGCATTTCACGGTTCATCACGTTCACGTTCAAGTGTTGGCCGCCTTCTTGACCGCTTTCATGGTGGAAGTAACCATCCATTAGACCGGCAAGGTTAGCGCGCTGGGTGTTTTCATCTTTACCCAGAGCATTTGGCACGATAGAGAAGGTATAAGAGATACCGTCTTTGGCGTGTGCAAATGGCAGTTTACCAACCGAAGTCAGTGACGCAACCGCGCCTTTTTCGTCACGGCCGTGCATTGGGTTAGCACCTGGTGCGAAAGGCATACCTGCTTTACGACCATCTGGCGTGTTACCGGTTTTCTTAC
>NZ_MEBP01000051.1:0-523 GCF_001722075.1 Salinivibrio sp. SS2
CGTCGGCAGCGGATGTTGTATATTCACCATATTCAAAACGTCAGAGCGCGAGGCCTTTCTCGATTACTCTGAGCAGGTTTTATTTCAGCAAGGGATCCGATTTGTTCATCGCCCCGATGTCAGTATCTCTGAAGAGGCTATTCAATCGTTCAATTTTAGCGCTTACTCCGTCTGCGTGATCAATCAAGTCAGCTACGGCAGTCGAATGGATGCTGCCTTGGCGCAAAATCAATTCGATCAGGTTTTCCGCCTGACTCGCGCGCCACAGTGCCTTCGGATGTTGGAAAGTGGCCGATCTCGCTTGTGGCTCAGTAACCATTTTGGTGCACGCGCACTGATTAGTCAGCTGAATATGAAAGGTATTGTCGAGATCAACCCCCATCCGATTGAAGACACCCCCAGTTACATTGCCTTTTCTAAAGTGCAAGGGCTATCAGCTCTGCGCGACCAATTTGATCACGCGTTAGCAGATATGAAAGCCACCGGAGAGTACCAAGCGATCATTGATGACTTTTTTAATGAT
>NZ_MEBP01000052.1:0-1292 GCF_001722075.1 Salinivibrio sp. SS2
AGATTTAAAGACGTCGATGCGGTGGGAGCGGAAGAGGTGTAGAAGAGACAGCAGATAGAAGGTCTGTTACTGCGGTCTCACCGATACCTGCCAAGCATGTGGCAGAGCCATTAGATATTTCTCGGTTAACCGAAGCCATATTTTCCAAGGGACGTAAAGGTGTGAAGTTTGGCAATCAAAGAACAAACTTTAAAAATTTTGGGGGCAGGAACCGAGAAATAAAGCAAGAGTAGATTCTGGAGATTGGTACTTAATATATGCTGGTCTTTAAATAAAATTTTGAGTCATTTATTTGAAGCAGGAATAGAAATAGTTAAGGGTCCTTTTAATAAAAATTGCTTTAATCAATAGTTTTAGAATATTTTCTATTCACGCAATTTTTCCTGAATTAATTTAATTTTTACGGCATGACGGCTTAGATTTTGTGGTGGCGTTATGCCCACCTTAATTAGTTGTTCCTAAAATCATTAACAAGGATATGTAATGAGAAATAGAAAATGGATATTTGCAGCTATTTTCCTCATTGGAGGACCTTCACTGTTACCATTTAGTATAGAAGTGATATCACTAGTTGAATTACTTGGTTTTTTAGGGATATGGACAATGTACTCATCCTACGCTGAGTACTTGGTGAATCACCCTAGGTATAAAAGAGGTCTGTGTTTAGCTACAAGTTGGGATCCTCAACCGCAAATGATGTTCTCGGCGAGTGAACTTAAGGCATGTCCTCAGTTAGTTTTTCATATGTTTCCAGTTCAGAGTGTAATAATCTGGACTTTGAATATTCTGTTTTGGAGTGGCCTAGTTTGGTGCCACATTATTTAAGCCAACAAACTTTTCAAGAGGCGTTCGAAACGCGCTGGCGGAATACCAGCGATGCATGAGGGTTTTCTCTTGATACAACAGTGTATTGCTTAACAGGCGGTCTATATGTTTAATCGCATATTTAACTGAGGTTTGCGTCTCAAGCACACGCCTAGGCTGGTTTGGGGTAAATCAGCGCCGTCGAGTAAGGTTTTAGTGGCAAGAGTAAGAGAAATAAGCCGCTTTTTGTGAATGTTGGGGCACTGTTTTGACAGTGTTTGTAGTAGGGTTTGATCATCATGCATCGTTCACATCGCTATTGAATCAGTCTGTATCGAGTGTATTTTTGGCGACATTAATTAGATCAGAAGGAGCGATGCGTGTCTCATTCCGTGTTTACAATAGATATTGAAGCGGGTGCAGCGCTAGCTCGCTGAGCTATACACCCTGGTCATTTTTTAGCTTTCGAGGGACTGTATCTTAGCACA
>NZ_MEBP01000053.1:0-48165 GCF_001722075.1 Salinivibrio sp. SS2
ATGAGATGTTATGGCTCAGCGTGGACGCATGGATGACCTTCTCTGTCAGCGACATACGCAAGAACCAACGATAAGCAACGTTGACTTCAATTTCTTTAACAAGCTGGCGCTCGCTTTTGATGCCGAAGAGATAGCCAAGCAGGATGATTTTAAATAAGCGAACGGGGTCAACGGGTGGACGGCCATTATCTTTGCAATAAAGGTGAGCGACTTCATCTCGAATAAACTCGAAGTCGATGGCGCGGTCGATTTTACGAACAAGATGGTCTTTGGGAACAAGTTGTTCCATCGTCACCATTTCAAGTTCATATTGGTGTGGAGAAGGTTCTTGAAGCATACCGGAGCATCCCTATTGCAACACTCCTATTAGATCAAAGGTCTAGCTCGAAAGCTAGACCTTTGTCAGCAGTCTGACGCCATATCGTTATGATATGGCGCTTTGTTTTTATCAGGTCATCTTATCGGTTTATGCCAATGTCACGTTGCAAATGTGCGGGTAAACGGCTTGCATCATAAGCATGTGCATTGGTGTTGCTGGTAAACAACACATCCATGGCATGAGCGATCAGTCCTTTGATTGTCACCGCGTAAGATCGACGTGTGCGTGGCATGTTTGCCGTAACAGTTGTCATACGATCCTCGCTTTGTTTTCTGAATCACTCGCGGCGCATTATAGAAACAGTGACTTAGATTCTAAACTGATGATAATTCAACCCAGGCATTAGTTTTATTTATCCGAAACACGGCTATCCACCGCAATGACTTTTGTTGATTTTCGGTTAAATAAAGAGCTAGGATAAATAATGGGGGATACGGCAGATTTTAAACAACGTCGATTGCTGAACCTGCCTTCTGCGACATGCTATATCAGGCTTTTTTGCGTATAAATCGACGAAAACGAACAAACTTTACTCACTTTCAGGAAAAAGCTGGTAACATTGCCGTTACACATGTGATTAGGGTGCTGTCCATGCTAGCATTTCTTGCTCGACATTCTGCGTTGTTTCTTTTTATTGCCGCTTTAATCGGTTTTGCGTTTCCTCACCTTTCATTGGCACTTTTTCCCTACCTGCCCTATGTGTTATTCGCATTAATGTTATTTACCTTACTCGGGATCAACCAGTCCCTATTGGTAAGGGCTCTCGGGCAATGGCGCGTTTGGCTTTACGCATTTGTTCATGCCGTAGCTCTGACCATCATCACCTGTACGATTGCATGGGGACTGGGCGCCTCCGATAACATGCTACTCGCGATCAGCGGGATCTGTGCCACTGGCTCGTTATTCGCGACACCTGCCATTATTCGCTCATTAGAAATGGACGCATTAATCGCCATGGCATACACCATTGCGTCAACCTTGCTAATGCCCATTGTACTCTTTATCAACCTCAGCCTATTGAGTGGCGAAGCGTTCTCACTCGACTTACACAGTTATATCGCAAGGCTCGTGATCTTTATTTTTGGTCCGATGGGGATGGCCGCGCTATTTCATGCATGGATTAAGCCTGAGAAGTTAAAACGTATTCATGGAAAACTGGCGCAGTTCACGATTGTATTGGTGTTTAGCTTTCCACTGGGCTTGGTGGGTCCGATTGGCGCTATGTGGCAGAAGGATAGCGGTTACGCCTTGGAGCTGTTAGCAATTTCAGTCGCATTATGCATGCTTTTCTTTGCAGTTGTGTATTATATCTATCGGCGGTACGGGGAAGAAGCCAGCATGATTGCCGCAGTCACCGCCGTAAATCGTAACGTGTTACTCACTTATACAGTAGCTGGCGCTGCATTGGGGCCGGTATTTTTACCTCTCATTGGTGCCATTCAGCTACCTATTTATTTACAACCGTTACTGGTGCGTTGGGGAGTACGTTTAAAGCGCGCATCCCACAACGCCACCACGGATAACTCGCTTAAATAACGGGCACGAAATACACTAACGATGCCCACGCGAGTAGCCAAAAGGTGATTAAACCCACATCGAACCAATCACGCATTTCCATACGAACCTCACTTTCTATTCGTGTGCCGATAAACTGCGTTCCTAGATACATATCGACCATGGAGATGAAAACTTAACCTTGCGGCAACAAAGTGCCGTGGTTACCCTTCATCTGATAGTAAGCAAGGGATGGGCCAAGTAAGTGATTATGATTGCCAGCAGCTATCGCCCTGCTGAGGTGATGCGAGATAACACACCAAAGGCTGGTCAGGGAGCTGCAATACATCTTGAGCTCGCGTGTACTGCATGAAGCATTCTGCCATCGATAAACCAATCGAGCGACGACGCCCGGTTTGAAGTGCATCGTAGCCCTCTTTACCTTGCGCGGTATATGAAGATGACACACCAACGTATTGGCGCTCATCGTCAATCGCAATCCAGTGCTGACCGCGCTTAATGTCTAATTGGGTGATGCGCCCGCCCATTGGCTGCCATGCTTCATAGCGATAGCGCAGATCGGCACAATAGGGAAAACTGCCCGAACCGAGTCCAATCACCCCATTATCCGTGGCATTATTAATCGCACCTTCCAGCGCATTGCGGATTTGCGCGCCAGTTACCCGATACGCAATCACATCAATCGCAAACGGAAGTAACGAACCAGCGATAAGTGCGGCAGAGAGCGGACCTGCATTTAAGCTCACCCGAACGCCACCGGCATTATGAATGGCAAAATCTGCCTCGATACCTTGCTCACGCGCCGCCCATAGAAAGCTTTCCGTCACCAATGGCGCGACATCACTGCCGCCTTGCTGATCCGGCACGCGAACATGACGCAACCGCTGCGGGACATACGTGACAATGTCACTTTCTAACTGTGCTACCCGAGGGCGGTAAGTTTGCTGCAAATACTGCTTGAGGGTGAGATCACTCGGCAAAATCAGAAGATTTTGCTGTTGGTTCAAATAGTCACGTGCCGCTTGGTATGAAGAAGCGGTCAGTTTATGCTCACGCGACGCATCCATCGCCAAACTGCGGCCTAACAATAAATAGTTTTGCCCCTCAAATTGGGTCGGGCGCCCTTTAGCATCTAGCGTTAACGTAAAACGTCCAATTGCCTGAGCGTGGCAACCAGCTTGGACAATCCAGGTATCATTCACTCGATAACCGTAAGGGTCTTGGTTGTCGAGGCCAATGTTTTGAAAATCACCCTGCAGGACGTGGGTGTGCCCACCCACAATCACATCAATGCCAGAGACAGATTCAGCCAATGATTTATCTTTGTCATACCCTAAGTGGCTGAGCAGGATCACGGTACCGACCCCTTGCGAACGCAAGTATGCCACCGTGTTTTTGGCAATTTCTGTCGCGGGCAAAAAGGGCGTGTCATGATCAGGGTTAGCCAGTGCAGCCATTTGCTCGACCGCAAGACTAAAAATACCCACTTTACGCCCCGCTATCGTCTTGATCATCACGCTGGCGCGTTTCTGTTCGGGCAAATACGGCAATAACGCGGGCTTTTCACTGACGCGCTTTTCTTTGTCTGCAGCTTCATTGGCAACGTGCCAATTGCCGGCCAGCAAGGGAAAGGTAATACGATCAAGAAAATCAGCAACCGGACCATTACCCTGATCTAACTCATGATTCCCGATTGCCATCGCATCAATGCCCAGCTGATTGAGCATATCGGCATTGGCTTGCCCTTTAAATAGGGAATAGTACAAGGTACCTTGAAAGCAATCCCCCGCATGCAAGAACATGAAAGCGTGGCCTTTCTGGTCCGCCTCAGCACGAAAACGCTTAACGGCAGATGCAATACGTGCAAAGCCACCGCAGTTCGCATAAACACGCGTCTGTGTGCTATCCAAGCTCAGCGAAACAGGTGTCGATTCAAAATGCGAGTGGGTGTCGTTGATGTGTGCAATGGTTAAAGCGATAGATTGAGGTGCTGTCATAGTAATCCGTGTTACAACACAAAATGTGATGGTACAAGATTATCATCTGAAGGAACAAATCAGGTTAAGTTTCTGATAAATTATCGCTCATATAACAACAAGGATGCTATATGACAACTCAAACTCCTTCCGTGGCTTTTATTGGCCTAGGCGTCATGGGGTTTCCCATGGCCGGACATCTACAAAAAAATGGCTTTCCAACCACTGTCTATAACCGCACAACGGCCAAAGCAGAACACTGGTCAGAACAATATCAAGGGGCCTTCGGTACGACACCAGCGGAGGCTGCCGCTCACGCCGATATTGTTTTTATGTGCGTCGGTAACGATGACGATGTGCGCAGTGTCGTGTATGGCGATATAGGTGTACTTGCCAACATGAAAAAAGGCAGTGTGCTGGTCGATCATACCACGACATCAGCCGAACTGGCCTTAGAGCTCGCCGACGTCTGTGGCCGACAGGGTATCCAATTTTTAGATGCTCCTGTGTCGGGCGGACAAGCAGGCGCGGAAAATGGCGCATTGACCATTATGGTTGGTGGTGAGCCATCCGTTTTTGAACGTGTTGAACCTGTCATGCGCGCTTACGCCAAAGCAAGCCAGCACATTGGCCCCCATGGCAGTGGACAGCGCTGTAAAATGGCCAATCAAATTTGTATTGCGGGCGTTTTGCAGGGCTTGTCAGAAGCGATCGCATTTGCCCAGTCGGCCAATTTAGATATCGACAAAATGATTAGCGCCATCCAGCACGGTGCAGCAGGCTCGTGGCAGATGAGCAACCGCGCCCACACCATGGCAGACGATCAGTTTGATTTCGGTTTTGCCATTGACTGGATGCGCAAAGACCTTGGCTTTTGTTTAGACGAAGCCGCCAAATTAGGCGTGGATCTCCCTCTCACCCAACAAGTTGATCAGCGTTACGCACAACTTCAACAGCGCGGGTTTGGCCGCTGTGATACCTCTGTTTTAATCAAGCAATTTGATTCGGACGATCATTCCAGCCAATCCTAAACCGCGCTGAGCGTGTCTGGCTCAAGCATGTGTAGAGCCAGGCACTGCGGTATTTCTCCTGAGCCTCTTATTGCTGCAGTTGGATCAGCTCTGTCGCCATCGACGAGACAGACTGCGCACCGCGCTCAATTTCTTCCATCGATGCCGCAACCTGCTCGATTTTATCTTTCCCCGTATCTGATGTGCCTTGAGCTTCTTGTATCGATATTCGTATTGCCTCAATATGGCTACGGTTATTTTCAACGACATTAGCAATCTCGCTGGTTGAGGCGCTGGTCCTTTGCGATAGCTGGCGCACCTCATCGGCAACAACAGCAAATCCCCGCCCTTGCTCACCTGCGCGCGCAGCCTCAATCGCTGCGTTCAGTGAGAGTAAATTGGTTTGCTCTGCGATATCACGAATGGTGTGGACGATTTTTTCAATATCAGCAAACTGCGCATTTAACTTTTCAATGCTGACGGTGGCTTGGCCAACCTGCTGTGCAATCAATGCTGATGTCTTGAGCGCTTCTTGCAAATAGTTAAGCCCCTCTTGGCAGACCTGTGCCGTTTGCTCAGACGTACTACTAGCAATTTCCGATGCTTCCTTAATGGTGCACTGAATCTCTTGCTCTCGCTCAATGCGTTGAGTGACATCGCGCGCAAACTGAATCACATTGATGATATTTCCTTGACCGTCTCGTATCGGGTTATAGCTTCCTTCGACCCAAATAATGTCACCGGTTTTTGAGAGCACACGATACAGTCCAGATTGAAACTGTCCTTGGGCAAGTTGAGACCAAAACTGCGGGTTTTCCTTATTAAAGGTACTTTCGCACAACACACTGTGAGGCTTACCCTGCAATTGGTCAGCCTGATACCCCACTAGCGAGAGAAAATTGCGATTAGCCGTTTTTATCGTTCCATCAATATCGTACTCCACCACCCCTTGTGAGCGATCGAGTGCTTGCATGATTGAACCCGTTTTATCGGCTTCCTGCTTTCGTTGCGTCACATCCGCGGCGATCTTGATGGCACTGATCACCTTTCCTTGTTCATCTCGCACAGGAAAATAATTGGCTTCTAGCCATAACGTGTTCCCCTGCGCATCAATGCGCTCAAAGATGCCGGAGAAGTTCTCGTCTTGCTGAACTTTCTGCCACAACAAGCCGTAGTCTGGGTGGTTGGCAACATGAGGCGGACAGAACATTCGGTGATGCTGTCCCTGAATTTGATCCAAGCGATAGCCCACTGCACCGAGAAAGTTCTCGTTGGCCCGAATAATTGTGCCATCTGGTTCAAACTCGATGACAGCATTACCGTCCCATATCGCATTGTACTTTTGCTGTAATACCGTGATTTCGCTCTCTGTCAGACTCTTACTTTTATTCCATCGCAACATAGTCGCCTTCTCTCTTAGCAAAGTGGCTAACCAGAAAATGAGCGATGTTCTACATCACTTGGCACAACCGCCCACACAAACAAATTTAGTCTAGCAAAGCTTTCACGTCTGACCTTATTTGTATTCATTTGTGTACATAGAACGACGATACATCTCCGCAACCGCTTTCTACTCCTGCTTTTGTCTCAAAAAATGATAGGATGACGAGCAAACATGACGGTCACTCGAAAACGTATAAAAGATAAAACGCTGTCCGCGAGTGACTGCGGATGAGAAAAGGCAATTTTTCAAATGGTTAATAATAAGATTCAATGGTTTCCGGGCCATATGCACAAGGCGCGGAAAGAAATCGAAGAAGTCGTTCCTAAGATCGATGTGATCATCGAAGTACTCGACGCACGCATTCCCTTTAGTAGCGAGAACCCGCTGATCCGCACACTACGTGGCGATAAGCCTGTTATCAAAGTACTGAACAAACGCGATCTTGCTGATCCTGCCATGACAGATATCTGGATGGCACACCTAGAACAAGAACAAGGCGTTTCTGCTATGGCCATCACCACGCAGCAGCAAAGTGAAGTCAATCGAATCATGGAGCGGTGTCGCGCGCTTGCTCCTCATCGCGAAGCCATGGGCAAAAACATTCGCTCGATGATCATGGGGATCCCTAATGTGGGGAAATCAACCATCATCAACAGCCTTGCCGGTCGAGTAATTGCTAAAACAGGTAACCAGCCCGCTGTCACGCGCCAGCAGCAGCGAATTAACTTGCAAAATGGCGTAGTGCTTTCGGATACACCGGGAATTCTATGGCCAAAAGTAGAGAATCCACATAGCGGTTTTCGCCTCGCGGCAACCGGCGCCGTTAAAGACACGGCGATGGACTACGACGAAGTGGCGTTTTACACCGTCGAGTACCTAGCCAGCGCCTATCCAGAGCGTCTGCAAGAGCGCTATCAGCTGGACGATTTACCCGAAACTGAAATCGAGTTGATGGAAGCGATTGGTGCGAAACGCGGTTGTTTGCGTGCTGGCGGGCGAGTCGATATTCATAAAGCGTCAGAAATCCTGCTTCACGACCTCCGTGCCGGCGCGTTAGGAGGTATCACTCTGGAAGCGCCCGATATGATTGAAACTGAATTAGTGCAAGTGGAAGAAGAAACCGCACGCCGCGAGGCAGAAAAAGCGGCGAACAAAGAAGCACGGCGTAAGCGCTATTTAAAGAATAAACGCTAAACACTATCCCGCATCTACCTTGTTAGATGCCGGAGAATCCGCACACAATAAGGCCCGATTGCATCGGGCCTTATCTCTTTAGTCTCTAGCATTCATAAAACACGGGCATTCATAAAATACTGGGAAACACAAAGCCGTTGGTCTCAGCCGATTTGGTCAAACGCATTGCGCGCTTGAATGACCAGACCGACAGCCTGTTCAATCAATAAACTGGCAGGCGCATTGATGTACGATACCGTAAATCGCAACGGACTGGGTTGCCAGTCAGCGTCAAGCAGCACTAATTGGCCACAAGCCAATTGATCACGGATCACTTCTTTCGGCAACGATGCGATACCGACGCCTTTTTCGACCAGTCGCACGCTGGCTGACAAAGAGCTAGCAGAGTAAAAACGTACGGCGAGTCCCTTATCTTGCTTAAAATGACGCGATATTTCATGGTACGGGGTTGTATTGCGTGCATAGGTAATAATAGGCCACTGCGCAAAATCTTCTGCTTTAGCCTGCGGGCTAGCAAGTAAATCAGGACTGGCTACCCAGTAAAGTGGATAATCACAAATCGCCTGATTGATAACCGATGGCTCCGCGATTGGTCCCAATAACAACGCAATATCTACGTTACGCGCCAGTAGTTCTTTGCGCAAATTCACCGTTGAATCGACTATCAACTCAACTTCCACATCCGGTAACTGCTGATGTATCAGCTTCAGACAATCCGGTAACCAAGTATGAATCAGCGTCTCAGACACCCCAATACGCAACATTCCGGATAAAGCTTTTGCCAAATCCGCTTTGTATTTCAGCTGTTCAGTACTGGCAAGGATTTTCTCCGCCAGAGGCAGTAACTCTCTTCCTTTGGCTGTCAGCGATACCACTCCGCCCTCACGGTAAAACAGCGTCGTGTTTAGCGCCTGCTCCAAATTCGCAATCCGGGTAGAAATAGCTGGCTGTGTGGTACACAGATGCTCCGCCGCTTGCCGGAAACTGCCGAGATTTGCAATCCATACAAATGTTTCTAGCTGTTTTAGGTTCAACATTGCCGCTTTTCCTTCACCCAAAATCCCGATGAGTAGCAAGTAAATATAGAAGACATCTCTGGTCGATAAATTTTATTTATCACATAAACCAAAAAATCAAGAATAGACATTATCACAAGAAGACTTATTGTTACCAAGTCTTTACATAGTAAGAACCACGGAGGGATCCGGATGTTAGTCTCAGGAAGAAAAGAGCCCTTTGTTCCGCAAGCGCTGCCCCTTGCCGAGCTTCGTCAGAAAATAGGCGTGAATGCTTATACCGGTTCCACGAGCGGATTGGCGCCCGGCTACCTACAAGCCAACCTCGTCATACTGCCGGCTGACTGGGCAAATGATTTTCTACTGTTTTGCCAGAGAAATCCGGTAGCTTGCCCACTCATTGGTGTCACAGAGCCAGGCTGCCCGTTTTTAAACGACATCGGCGCCGATATAGACATCAGCCGTCATGCCCCAGAATACCATGTTTTTTATAACGGCCAGTTTGATACCTCGGTGGCGGATCTAAGCGAGCATTGGCGTGATGATCTGGTGGCTTTTATTCTTGGTTGCTCCTTCTCTTTCGAAGACGCTCTTGTTCAATCTGGCCTGACCGTTCGTAATATCGAGCAAGGTCACAATGTCTCCATGTATGACACCCAGATCGCCTGCCAGCCTGCCGGTCGCTTTTCAGGGAACTTGGTGGTTTCTATGCGCCCCTTCACACCTCAAGACGCGATCCGAGCCATTCAAATTACTAGCCGTTATCCGAAGGCACACGGTGCGCCTGTTCACTTCGGCACTCCGGCTGCCATTGGCATCAGTGATATCAACACGCCAAATTATGGCGACGCGGTAGATATCTTCGACGGCGAAGTACCAGTGTTCTGGGCTTGCGGCGTGACCCCACAGAATGTGATTCGCCACAGTAAACCACCAATTTGTATCACTCATGCACCGGGCAAAATGCTGATCACTAATTTGCTGAATAATGCACTGTCAGTGCTTTAAGACTTTTCAACGCGTCGAGTCAGGGAGGAAACCGTATGAAAATCAATTGTGATATGGGCGAGAGCTTTGGTCTCTGGAAAATGGGCAATGATGAACAGGTTATGCCTTATCTGGATATGGCGAATATTGCGTGCGGTATGCATGCCTCTGATCCCACGGTAATGCTCAATACCGTCAGGCTGGCTAAGCAGCATCAGGTAAGTGTAGGAGCGCATCCCGGTTATGCTGATCTGCAAGGCTTTGGCCGCCGTGACATTGCCATGAGCTCAGATACATTGTCTGCCCTTTTTATCTATCAGGTTGGGGCGCTGGCAGCCATCTGTCACAGCGAATCTGTCGTTCTGAGTTACGTAAAGCCTCACGGTGCACTTTATAACACCATGATGAAAAGCGATGAGGTCTTTACCACGCTGGTTAAAGCGATGAGTAAAGCCGCACCGTCTTTGCCATTGGTGGTGATGGCGGTCCCTAATTATGAAAAATATCAATCCCTTGCTGCTGATCACGGCATTCAAGTAATGTTTGAAGCCTTTGTGGATCGTGCATATGACCAAGATGGGCGACTCGTGCCACGCACTGTAGCGGGCTCAAGTTATCACGAACTATCGCAAATCCGTCGTCAAGCTCGCCAGATGATCGAGGAAAAAAGCGTGACAACCCTTGATGGTCAGATCATCCCTATCTATGCCAATACCCTGTGTATACATGGCGATACGCCATTGGCGCTGCCCACCGCTCAGCTACTCCGTAATTTATTAGCGCTTGGTAACTCATACGGAGTCACCTTATGACTATCATGCCAGTTAATGAAAATTCTTTGATGGTGTACTTTGCCAATCAAGCCAGTCCAGAAACCGCTGATCGCATCGCCGCAGTGCTGCCAATATTACACGCAGAGCTAGAACAATATCTGGTTGACCTTATCCCTTCGTATACCTCTATTCTGGTGACGTTCGACCTGATGGCCATTGGTCAGCGTGATTTTACAGCGCTGATTAAAAAAGCCCTGTCTATCGCTGAGCAGCAGTATATCGAGACCAATGCGAGCCCGATGATCGAGCTACCTGTCTACTACGGACCGGAAGTTTCCCTTGATGCTGATACGCTCTGTCGCCACACCGAACTGGATTTTGACCAAATCATCTCCATCCATGCCAGCACGATATACCGAGTCTATGCGATCGGTTTTGCACCGGGGTTCGCTTATCTCGGCAATACGGACTCACGTATTCATATACCTCGCAAACAAACACCACGCGCCCAAGTTCCTAAAGGCAGTCTGGCACTGGCTGATCAACAAACGGCCATCTATCCGAAAGTGTCCCCAGGTGGCTGGCAGATCATCGGTCGTACCCCCATCGATTTGATCGATTATCAGCGGGAAAATCTGACCGTGTTCGAGATGGGTGCCAAGGTCAAGTTCACTCCAATCAACCGGGATGAATTTCTGGTATTGGGTGGGCGCATTGCAGAGGAAGAATATCGCCGCGCAGAACTGCGCGCAGCGGCTAAACCCGTCTGGGAGGTGGCATGACATTATATGTATTGACACCCGGGCCATTGAGTCTGGTTCAGGATTTAGGTCGTCACGGCCATCAGCATATTGGCGTCAGCCCCGGTGGGCCAATGGACGAACATGCATTTTTATGGGCAAACCGCTTGCTGGATAACCCGTTAAACGCAGCACAAATCGAGATTGCGATGGGGCAATTTAGTTGCGAATTTTACGCAGATACGACGATTGCATTGACCGGGGCAGATATGAATGCTCGCCTTAACGGCAAGGCGGTTGCCTCTTGGCAAAGCCTTCGTGTTCGTGCCGGTGATCAACTTTCATTACCCGGCGCACGAACCGGTATGCGTTCGTACCTCGCAGTCAAAGAGGGGTTTAAAGTCACTGGCGTTCTCAATAGCTGTGCCACGGTTATGCGTGACGGGTTAGGCGGTTTCAGCCGTCAAGGTGACAAATTGATGACGCAGGATCGCCTGCAATACAAGGTAACGCCTCCAATACCAACGCGCAGAGTACCGGAGAAATTCATTCCTGACTACGGTCAACCGCTGATCCTAAGTGTCATTCCCGGCTACCAATACGAATTGTTTGCTCACGCCGAGCGCAAGCGTTTTTTCAGTAGTGAATTTACCGTCACGCCGAAGATTGATCGCATGGGCTATCGCCTGTCCGGTGCTGCTATTCAATGTCAGACCACCAGCTTGATCTCTGAAGGGATCGCGCTGGGTGCAATCCAGATCCCCGCCGACGGGCAACCGATCATCCTGATGCGGGATCGTCAGACGATTGGGGGCTATCCCAAAATCGGCTGCGTCACAGCAAGGGATCTGAGTAAGCTTGCTCAGTGCCAACCGGGGACAACCGTTCGTTTTATTGAAAAAGATCTTTATCAAGCCGAGGCCGAGCGCATGATTGAGCATCACTTTTTTCACGGATACGTCGGCAAAAAATATGCTGAGCAACGGTTGAGTCAAGCGAAGTAAAAAGGCGCCCTTAATTAGGAGTACGTCAGCGAGCTCACTGATTACAGAGACAGAGACGCACACTAAGGTAAACATCATACATTGCCCAGCGGATATGGGCCTTTCAATACAGGAGTAGACGGATGGCATCAGAAAAAGTAATCACCCAGACAGGCAGATCGTCAGCATCAACGACATCTGCGTCGACCAAACCCCATTCAATAACACAGTCAGAATCACGTTCCGGCTTTAACTGGTCGCTTATTATGGGCGCCGCTTTCCTAATGGCAACCTCTGCCGTTGGTCCCGGCTTTCTGACCCAAACGACTGTCTTTACTCAAACCCTTGGGGCCAGTTTTGGCTTCGTCATTTTAGTGTCCATCCTGCTCGATATCGGTGCGCAACTTAATATCTGGCGTGTCATCGTCGTGGCCAAAAAACGCGCTCAGGATATTGCCAATGAGCTACTACCGGGACTCGGTTTTGCCATTGCAGGTGCCGTTTCTCTCGGTGGATTGGCATTCAATGTCGGTAACATTGGCGGGGCTGGCATGGGCATGAATGTGCTATTCCCCTCCCTGTCACCGATTGTCGGCGCTGCCATCAGTGCGGTTATCGCCGTCACTATCTTCCTATTGAAAGACGCCGGTAAAATCATGGACCGCTTTACCATTCTGATGGGAGGTGCGCTGATTGCCATGACACTATATGTACTCTTCTCCACCGAAACCCCTGTCGGTGAAGCACTCTATCGCTCTGTCTGGCCAGAAAATGTCGATGTGATTGCTATCGTGACACTCGTCGGAGGTACGGTTGGTGGATATATCACTTTTGCCGGCGCACACCGCCTGATTGATGCTGGAGTCACCGGCCAAGAGGCCCTGCCACAGGTCAACCGAGGCTCGATTTCAGCCATCAGCCTCGCTTCTCTGGTTCGTATCGTCCTGTTTCTGGCGGCACTCGGTGTCATCAGCCAGGGCGTGATACTGGATCCAAGCAATCCACCTGCTTCTATGTTTCAGCATGCAGCAGGGCATATCGGCTATAAGCTCTTTGGTATGGTGCTTTGGGCGGCAGCCATCACCTCAGTTATCGGGGCGGCGTATACCTCAGTCTCTTTCCTCAAAACTCTGCACCCAATGATTGAGAAGCACTCAAGCGCCTGCATCATTGGTTTTATTGTGGCTTCCTCACTGATCTTCTGTTTTGTGGGCAAACCGGTCACGCTCCTGATTATTGCGGGTGCACTGAATGGTTTTATTCTGCCCGTCACCCTTGGCACTATGCTGATTGCCGCGCGTAAAAAAACCGTCATCGGTCACTATGAACATCCTGTTTGGATGTCGGTTGTAGGTTGGTTGATTACAGCAATGATGGCCGCCATGAGCGTTTATACGCTGTATACCATGTTTCTCAAATAACGCCGCATAGAAAAGCCCCTCATTGAAAGTTTTCTCTATGAGGAATCTCCGACCGCCAACAAAGGTCTAGCTTGCGATCTAGGCCTTTGTATTCGTCGGCGTGCCAAAAAGGCAAGCACTTATCGATAGAACAACCCAGTGATCACGCTATCGCATTTATTAGATCACGATAAGATTTGTTTAATATCGGAAGAAATATCACTGATCAATTGCCGAGCGCTCTCATCTCTTTGTTGCACCAAACTGATAAACAGTAAATCTGTGATCACATTTTGCGCCGTACGGGACGCAATAGACGAACTGCGATGCTTGGTTTCGTCAGCAATGGTATCGAACGTAATGTCTGCGATGTGTCTGATACGACTTCGGCCGGGTCCTAATAAAGCGATCACCTTGGCACCTTGTTCCTTAGCCGCCTCCGTGGCGACTAAAATCTCTTTTCGTTCCCCCGAAAATGAAATGACAATTTGCACGTCATCCACCCCCAATGTGCGCGCGACGGCAATTTGTACATGACTGTCTTGTTCACACAGCGCCGTGATCCCTAGTTTCAATAATTTAAAACTCAGATCTTTCGCAGTCAGCGCCGAACTGCCAATCCCCACCACTTGTACCCGACGTGCTCCATTAAGCCACGCTACCGCTTGATGACAGGCTTCATAAGAAAGGGCATTGGTGGTTTGAAACATGGCCTCCGTTTTCGCTTTCACTAATTTTTGGGAAATCACCGTCATGGGATCATCAGCCAAAATATCACTGTGCATTGGTGTCGATTGCATCACTTGCTTACGGCCAATCTCTTCATTCAGCGCCAACTTGAACTCACTGTATCCTTTGTAACCCATTTTTTGGCTGAATTTCACAATGCTCGATTGACTCACCCCCACCTGCTTAGCCAGTGCTTGGCTCGTTAGCTGCGCCGCTTTCTCTGGATGCGCGATAATCCAATCGCCAATCAGGCACCCCTGCTGCGACAATTGTGTCCGCCGAGCTAAAATTTTATTGATAATTGACATAACGCCTCAACGCCATAAATAAATTATTCCAACATTAGAATTACATCGAATACCCCTAAACTGCTGAAAAAGCATCATTCACCTGCAAATTAAGCGCCATTCATCCCAAATATTATCGACATTATTCCAGAGTCTCCGTGTATAAAGAATAACCATAACAGTGATTTTGATCACTATATTGGAATATTTTATTCCATAGAATCGCCGTCAAATAACAGCTGATGTGAGAACAAAGCATGACAATTGATTTAAGCGGATTGGTCACAGAAAGCCGCAACCCGGCCAGTGCAGAGATAGACACACTTTCAACGGTCGAAATGCTACAAGTGATCAACGATGAAGACCAAAAAGTGGCGCTTGCGGTAAAAGCCGTCTTGCCACAAATTGCGCAAGTGGTGGATGCAATTACGCATGCATTTGCACACGGCGGACGCTTAATCTACATGGGTGCGGGAACATCTGGCCGCTTGGGTATCTTGGATGCCAGCGAATGTCCTCCCACCTATGGCACACATCCGGATCAAGTCATTGGGCTTATCGCGGGTGGCCATCAAGCCATTTTAAAGGCGGTGGAAAACGCGGAAGATAACGAGCAACTTGGCCAAGACGATTTACAGTCACTCAACCTAACCGATAAAGATGTGGTTGTCGGCATTGCGGCGAGCGGACGTACACCCTATGTACTCGGCGGATTAGCCTATGCGAAAACCATTGGCGCCATGACAGCATCGATTGCTTGTAATCCTCATTGCCAAATGGCTGAGGCGGCAGATGTTGCCATTCTGCCCATCGTGGGGCCTGAAGTCGTCACCGGCTCTTCGCGCATGAAAGCCGGTACCGCGCAAAAGCTCGTCCTCAATATGTTGACATCCGGAGCAATGATCCGCAGCGGTAAAGTGTTTGGTAACCTGATGGTTGATGTTGAAGCCACTAACGCCAAACTGATCCAACGCCAAATCAATATTGTCGTGGAAGCTACCGGTGCCTCAAAAGCGGTAGCAGAACAAGCCCTCTGCGCATGCGATCGTCATTGCAAAACTGCCATCTTGATGATTTTGGCCGACTTAGATGCCGAGCAAGCAAAAACTCGCCTCACCGAGCACAACGGTTTTATTCGTGCAGCCCTCCATCGTGATTAACTATTTTTAGCTCCAGAGGATCGCCCCCATGGCCAAAATCACTGCAAATACCGTCGCGCAACTGCTGTCCGCCGTTGGAGGGAGCAGCAATATCAGTCGATGTGGTAACTGTATGACAAGACTGCGGTTATCCCTTGCCAATAACAGTTTGGCTGACCAGTCTGTTCTCAAAACAATCCCCGGCGTTATGGGGGTAGTCGAGAGCGATGAGCAGTTTCAAATCATTCTCGGCCCCGGTAAAGCACAACAAGCGGCGGAGATGATGAATCAGCTTCTTGAATCCTTGACCGTCAGTGGTGACGAAACGTCAGCTGCGACACAGCCAGATCTGGCTACACTGGCGGCCGAGCAAAAACAACAGCTAAAAAGCAAACAAACCAGCGCTATTCAACGCTTTCTGAGTAAGTTTGCCACCATATTCACGCCACTGATCCCCGGCTTTATTGCCGCGGGATTGATGCTTGGATTTGCGACCTTGTTAGAGCAGATGTTTGTACTGGGCCAAACCCCGAGTCCTTTTGTGGTCGATTTGATCGCGTATATGCAAGTATTTGGCAAAGGCTTGTTCGCGTTTCTGAGTATCTTACTCGGCTACAACGCCCAGCAAGCGTTTGGTGGTTCGGGCGTCAATGGTGCCATTCTCGCGTCTTTATTTGTGTTGGGCTATGACCCCGACGCCAGCTCGGGGATCTACTCGGGGATGAGTGAGTTTTTTGGCATGACGATCGATCCTCGCGGCAACATTATTGGCGTATTGATCGCAGCCATTGTCGGTGCGCAAGTGGAACGTCAGGTTCGCAAGTATATGCCAGACGATCTCGACATGATTTTAACCTCGCTCATTACCCTATTTATCATGGGTGCGGTGACCTTCTTGTTGATCATGCCGATCGGCGGCGAGCTATTCAAAGCGATGTCTTGGCTGTTCCTTAACTTAAACGATAACCCGTTAGGTGCTGCGGTTTTAGCCGGCGTGTTCCTGATTTCAGTGGTATTCGGTATTCACCAAGGATTCGTCCCTGTGTACTTCGCGTTGATGGAGGCCCAAGGCTTTAATTCGCTGTTCCCTATTCTCGCAATGGCGGGTGGTGGTCAAGTGGGTGCATCCATGGCGCTGTATTTCAAAGCGAAGAAAGATGCGCTACTGCGCACCCAAGTGAGAGGCGCGATTATTCCTGGTCTGCTCGGTATTGGTGAGCCACTAATTTATGGCGTGACCTTACCTCGCGTGAAGCCCTTTGTGACAGCATGTATTGGTGGCGCAGCCGGCGGATTTTTTATCGGCCTGGTATCGTACTTAGGTCTGCCAGTTGGTTTGAACACAGTATTCGGTCCTTCTGGTATCGTAGCGATCCCGTTGATGACGTCAGATAGCGGCATTTTCCCGGGCATGCTAGTCTTTGTTGCCGGACTGCTTATCGCTTATGTGGTTGGCTTTCTCGCGACATACTTCTTTGGCTGTAAAGATGTCGATTTAAGCTAGTTCATCATCCCCCATCCACATGAACCAGCTTGCGCCCTTGTCTTCCTCAAGGGCGCACCTTTTTCTACGTCCGCGTGCGCGTTTTACACTGACAAAAAAAGAGGGCCTAGCAATATGCGCTAAAAGCCCTCTTCCGTTATACAACCCGCGCTCAATTAAGAACGCGTTACGTCCACCAGCGCATCGGCCAGTATATCAATATGGCGCTCCGCTAAGCCGGCAATATTGATGCGGCTATCTCCAACCGCATACACACCATGCTTATCACGCAGTTGATTGACTTGCTCTGAGCTCAATCCCAACACAGAGAACATCCCACGGTGCTGTTGAATAAAGTCAAAGTAGCCATCACCGGTTCGATCGCGCAACGCTGCCGTCAGGCCTTCACGCAGGCGGTTAATGCGCGTGTTCATCGCTTCGATTTCTTCGCGCCACTGCTTCGTGAGGGCGTCGTCGGTGAGAATGGTTTCGACGATCGCTGCCCCATGATCCGGTGGCATGGTGTAGGTGCTGCGCGCCAGTTGCAAAATACGCCCTTTGGCATTTTGCGCTTCCTTGGCGGATTTACCCACCACAATGGCAGCACCGGTGCGCTCACGATAGAGGCCAAAGCTTTTCGAGCAAGAGGTGGCAATCAGCATCTCTTCAACGTTATCGGCTAACACACGTAGACCACGCGCATCTTCATCTACGCCATCCCCAAATCCTTGATACGCAATATCCACAAACGGGGTAAAGCCATTACGATTAGCCAGCTCAGTGATGGCTTCCCACTCTTTCAGGCTAATGTCCGCCCCCGTTGGGTTATGGCAACACCCATGCAGCAACACCACGTCGTCAGCGCCGGCTTGCGACAATGCATTCAGCATGGCATCGGTATCCACCATTTTGGTGTCTCGATTGAAATACGGGTAGAACTTGACCGTTAGGCCTGCCGCTTCCATGACAGGTTTGTGGTTCACATAGCTTGGGTCAGTCAGCCATACCGTAGTCACCGGCTTGGCGAGATGCATCAGGTCAGCCAGCATCCGCAACGCACCGCTCGCACCCGGCGTTTGTACCGCGGCACAGCGATGGTAAGCATCCGTTCCCTTCAGCAGTAGATCAATCATGGCTTGGTTGAAGTTTTCATTGCCGGCAAGACCAACATAGGCCTTGGTTTGCTGGCTTTGCGCCAATGATTGCTGCGCGGTTTTAACCGCTTGCATAATCGGTGTTTGCCCGTGACTGTCACGATATACACCAATGCCCAAATCCATTTTGTGCTCACGAGGATCGTCACGAAATGCCAATGACAAAGAGAGGATCGGATCCTGCTGGGCAGGCGAGAGCAGATCTAACATAGTATTACGTCCTTTTAGGCTTGGATGCTCAAGATACGTAATACCCTACCCCATGCGGGAAAATTGGCAACCTCTCAGCGCTGATTCTCTTGCCACTGCTGGGCTCGCTCGGACAAAAAGTGTACGCATTGGTTGTCACTCCCTCGCCAGACTAAGTTAGGATCGGCGCGAGATTGTATAAACTTCCCATCAATCAGCACATCAACGTAAGCCAATATTGCTTGTTGTTCCGGCGAGAGCTCCGTCAAGGTATAGCCACTCCATAGCCAAACATCCTTGTCTGGTGCATGCCTAGCTACTTTTTGTAACAATAATTTTACACCGGCGAGATTCGCAGGATGCAGGGGATCACCACCACTCAGTGATAAACCACGCCTTGGAACACGGTTATCCGTGAGATCGTGCATGATTTGCTCACACATTAAGTCCGTGAATGGATGGCCGCTGGTAAGCGACCATGTTGATTTATTGTAACAACCACGACACTGATGCTCACAACCCGAGACGAACAATGTGCACCGTGTGCCGGGACCATTCACGACATCGACAGGAATATATTTGTGGTAGTTCACGCCCCTCTCCTACATGTGTTTGACGCGACGAATCACTTCTTGCTGTTTACCCGGATTAAATGGCCGCGTATCAGGACTGCCCAAGTAACCACAGACACGGCGCGTGACCGATACTTTGGCGGGATCATGGTTGCCGCATGCAGGGCAGGTAAACCCTTTACTGGTGCAATCAAATTCCCCTGTAAATCCGCACTCGTAGCACTCATCAATAGGCGTATTGGTCCCATAGTAAGGCACACGTGTGTAGCTATAGTCCCACACATTCTCGAGCGCTTCGATGTTGTGCTGCATGTTGGGGTACTCGCCGTAACAAATAAATCCGCCGTTTGCCAAGCGTGGATAATCCATTTCAAAATCAATCTTGTCGTAGGGCGTCACCTGCTTTTCCACGTCCAAGTGGAAACTGTTGGTGTAGTAGCCTTTATCTGTGACCCCTTCAATCATCCCAAAGGCTTTAGTATCGAGTTGGCAAAAACGACTGCACAGGTTTTCACTCGGTGTGCTGTACAAACTAAAGCCGTAACCCGTTTCCTCTTTCCAGCGCTCCGTCGCATCATGTAAATACGCGACTATTGCCTTGGCTTTTTTCTGTTTAATCACGCTGTCGTAAAGATGAGGCTCACTGCCGTATAGAGCATTGATGGTCTCATGAAGTCCGATATACCCTAAGGAGACAGATGCGCGACCGTTTTTAAAAATCTCGCTCACGTCATCATCCGCATTAAGACGCACGCCACAGGCCCCTTCCATGTACAAAATCGGCGCAACACGGGCCTTCACCCCTTTGAAACGTGCGATACGGGTATCCAAGGCTTGGCGGGCAATATTAAGCGTCGCATCTAGGCGCGCAAAGAATGTCTCTTCGTCGCCTTCAGCCTCAATCGCCAATCGGGGTAAATTAACACTGACTACCCCCAAATTATTGCGTCCTTCGTGGACCCACTCACCATTTTCTTGATAAGCGCTTAAAAAGCTGCGGCATCCCATGGGTGTTTTAAAAGAGCCTGTTACCTGAACGACTTGCTCATAGTTGAGAATATCGGGATACATGCGTTTGGACGCACACTCCAACGCAAGCTGTTTGATGTCGTAATTCGGATCTGAAGGATGACGGTTGAGCCCTTCGCGAATACAAAACACAAGTTTAGGAAAAACTGCCGTTTTGCGATTTTCGCCCAAGCCCGCAATACGATTGGCAAGGATGGCTCGTTGCACCGCACGAGCGGCCCAGCTTTGTCCGAGTCCGAAGCCAAACGTCACAAATGGCGTCTGCCCATTGGCGGTATGCAAGGTGTTCACTTCATACTCCAACGACTGAAACGCATCGAAGCATTCTTTTTCGGTACGTGCCATGGCGTATTCATCCGCCTTGGCAATGGACCAGGTTTGCGCCACTTTTAGGTGTTTGTGATAGCTGGCTTCGACATAGGGTGCCAGCACTTCATCGATACGATTGATCGTGGTGCCACCATAAATATGACTGGCCACTTGCGCGATAATTTGTGCCGTTACCGCGGTTGCAGTCGAGATGGACTTTGGCGGCGCAATTTCCGCATTACCCATCTTAAAGCCTTTTTGCAACATGCCCGCCAAGTCAATCAACATACAGTTAAACATCGGGAAAAAAGGCGCATAATCGAGATCGTGATAATGGATTTCTCCCGATTCATGCGCACGTACCACCGCACTGGGTAGCATATGTTGTTTGGCATAGTGCTTGGCGACAATACCGGCCAGCAGATCCCGCTGAGTTGGGATCACTTTGCTATCTTTATTGGCATTTTCGTGCAACAGCTCGGTGTTCGTTTGTCCTACCAAGCCTTGCACTTCGTGATTCAATCGGCCACGGCGTTCACGCGCAATATCGCGATCGTGACGATACTCAATGTAGGCACGTGCAACCGCTTTATGCGGCCCAGACATTAGCGCATCTTCCACGGCATATTGAATGTGGTCGATATCCACTTCTTTCTCGCCAGCGAACTGGGTTGCGATCTTATCGGCCAATGATCGAATCGCCTGATCCGATAACGAACACGAACGCGTCCCCTGCGCACGCTGTGCCGATTCTCGCGCACAAGTTACCGCTTGAACAATCCGGTCTGCATCAAATGAGACGCGTGTTCCGTCGCGCTTTATTACCGCTGGCATATGCCCTCCATCACCATATATTGGTTTTAAACCTAGCAAACAACACAAGATGTGGCATTTAATAGCAAGTGGGGTCGCCATTGTGTTGATACAGATCATCGAAGTTTCGAATAGAGAAATTCGGAGGAATAAACGCGTACAAGGTCATCAATGTTGTGATGAATTGTTGTGACTTTTGTTAGTTAAAATCAAACCTTGTCCGCATTTTGTGGGTTCGATCAAATGTGACTTACAGGCTTCAAGTAAGATCACAGTTATGAAGTCATAATTGAGGTTTACGCCACTGTGATCCGGCGGTTTGGAATCGTAGTGATGCTTTGGGCGGTAACGTGCCCGAGCTTTGCGCTGACGATAGCAACATGGAACTTTGAATGGTTAACCCTAAAAGGCGATCAACGCGCTGGAGATCGTGGTGACGAAGACTACCATCAACTCGCCTCGGTTTTTGAACAGCTCTCGCCAGACGTGCTCGCGTTTCAAGAAGTTGATAGCCCGGCGGCACTTGCTCGCGTGGTTCCCAGCGATCAATACACCTATTACTTTTCTGACCGCTACCCCGCGTTGCGTGATAAGCCCAATAGTCAACAACTGACTGGCATTGCGGTACGCAATGGATGGACCGTTTCGAATCCAAAAGATCTTCGCGCGATCGCGTTACCCAGCTTTTTTGGTGTCCCAGCGCTACGCTACGCCACCTACGTGATTATTACGCCCCCTGACCAAGCGCCGTTTCATATGCTGTCTGTCCATCTGAAATCAGGTTGTTTTCATCAATCACAAGGCACCCGAAGCTGCGATAAACTTAACAAGCAGATGCGCGTTCTAGCCGATTGGGTGAGTGATCGTCATCATGCGGGCGAACACGTCGTTGTCGCGGGCGATTTTAATCGCTACATTGGTGAGAGTGATGATGCCGTTTGGCGAGATTTTCAGGCGCGTCTGGTTGAAAAGTCCCCCACACCGCCCCATTTAATAAACGTCACCGCGTCTGTCCGAGCGCGTTGCAAGGCAAGACGGTACAACCATCGAACCCAATCGTGGAATCAAGTCATGTATAACCGCTTGGTGGATCACATCTTAGTCAGTGAACCTTTGGTCAAGCAGTGGCAATACAGCTACCAGCATCACTTTGATTACCATACCGTGATGCGTTACCGTTTAAGTGACCATTGTCCCGTTGTGGCGCAGTTCACTCCGCCAGCAACGTCGCTACGTTAACCCAAAGCACATCATTGCTGTGGTTAACTTGTCACAATACTGACATCGAGCCGCCATAGACTGAATACACTGATGGCAATCAAGCATCTAAATCGTTTAATGTGGTCAGTTAGTAAAAAGACGCAGCCTGTCATCTGGCACCCTGAGTCAGCTAACTGCCATGTGCAAACTAAAAGGGGAAACCGCTAAGCCTTGAAAACAGGCGCAGCACAAGGAGAACCATCATGGATACATTACAACAGCACGTGATCCCAACCGATGACGATCTGCTTGCCGACCATCTCGGCAATGCTACCGGCTTCGAGGAAGACGACGTATTTAGCGATGATGTAGAAGACGCATCCCGCTAGCGGATATCATTGCGTCACTCGTCAGCAGTGACGTACGAATCTTTCAGTTTTAACGCAGCGCTGACAACGTTCCCGCCGCCATTTTGCTAGGTTGTCAGCAAATCCACCGACTTAACGATGCGTCATGAAAAAAATCCTCTCGATGTCCATGCTTTTTGCTTCACTGCTTTCTTTCAATGCATTTGCTGCGCCGGAATTGATTGCCAAATCCACCCTCGATTTTGGGGATTTTGAGAAGACCGCCAATATCGAGATCCAAGGAAACATTCAAGAAGATGTGCTGCGTTTAGCAGAGCGTGGCGTTCAAGATCAAGACGCAGACTTTTTCGTGATTGAACATATTAACGAAGACACACAAGAAGAAGTGTTAGTCGTCTCGGTTAGCCTGTACCGTGAACATGCCACTGACAACCAACAAATGGTTGAAGACCGCCTCGGCTAGCGATTATCCAAACACAGGCGAGTAGCTGCTGGCCTGTGTTTTCCCACCTGACGTCCGTGCACGCCATTTGCTACACTTGCCGCTCTTAATAAAACTAAAATGAGCAATGTCGTGATTGGAACCTTAGATAAGATGCGCACAGAAGCCGGCGCAGAGGTACAGTACTTTCTGCGTGTCGGTGACGAAGAGCTGCATCTCAACCCTCTCCTTGGACAAACCCTAACCCTGACCCACACTGGCAATATCTTTTGCGATGCGTGTGGGCGAAAAACAAAAAAGAGTTACTCACAAGGCCATTGTTATCCTTGCATGAAAAAGCTCGCCCGCTGCGACATGTGTATTATGAAACCTGAAATCTGTCACTATGCACAAGGGACGTGTCGCGAGCCAGAATGGGGAGAGCAGTTCTGCATGACAGACCATATCGTCTATCTGGCCAACACGTCTGGGTTAAAAGTCGGGATTACTCGCGCTAACCAAATGCCAACTCGCTGGCACGATCAAGGCGCCACGCAGGCTCTTCCGCTGTTTCGGGTAAAAACACGCCATATTTCTGGGCTGGTTGAAGTCGCCATTGCACAACATGTCGCGGATAAAACCAATTGGCGCGCGATCTTAAAAGGCGACAATGGTCAGCTCGATCTCCACGCCGAAGCGACGCGACTTACTCAAGCGATTGAATCGGAACTCGCAGATATTCGCCTACAGTTCGGTAGCGATGCGGTTCAGCCCGCCGAGCTAGATGCATTGAGCTTTAGTTACCCTGTCACTAAGCACCCTACCAAGATCAGTTCGCATAATTTTGATAAACACCCTGAAGTCAGTGGTGTGTTACAAGGGATCAAAGGTCAGTATCTGATCTTTGATACGGGCGTGATCAATGTGCGCAAGTTTACCAGCTACGAGGTCAGCGCGTCGCACAGTTAATCACGCGTCCAATCCGCGACACTGTGCAAGTGATGATTAACGCTTGCACAGTGTGCTTTTCTCACGACCTCCAAAGGAAGATGCTGTTCATTTCAGTCAGATTATTGCGGTTGAATACCGGTAATATCTGAGATCAACGCAATATGTTGGGCACTTAACGGCAGTGACCAACGAACATCGCCAGCATCAGCCACCAACACATTGGCATCCGCAATCATCTGTAACGAATCGGATTGAACCTGCATACTTAATTTCATTGCGGGCAATTTGATCACCACTTCATGCGCGGTCACGATTAGCTTACCGTGTTCGATATCAACCACCATCTCCCTCAGTCCTCCAACGATTTATCAGCACGCTTATCGGTGAGCACCGCCATCGTGAGTCGGCTCACACACACGTCTCGACCTCGCTCATCGTGAATAGTGATATTCCACACCTGAGTGGTTGCCCCAAGATGCACAGGACTTGCCACGCCAGTCACTGTTCCCTCTCGCATCGCACGCAAGTGATTAGCATTGATATCTAACCCAACACAATACTTACCTTCGGGCACACACATGTTTGCCGCCAACGATCCCAGCGTTTCTGCGAGCACCACAGACGCGCCACCATGCAACATGCCTAAAGGTTGATGGGTATGGGGAGCCACAGGCATGGTCCCAGTGAGGCTCGATTCATCAAATGCCGTATACTCTATGCCCAAGTGAGCAACCAAGGTATTGCTCGAAGAAGCGTTCAAAGCCTCCAATGACATCGCTTTTTTCCAAATGCTCACACTTTGCCTCTATTTTTCATCGTCGCTGTGGATGTTTGTCATACTGTTGGGTGGGGATCAAGCTACATGTCATGACAGCCCGATATTGAAAACGGCGCCCAGTCGATTACTATACGTTAGTTTTTTCAGTAGCTTGCCATCATCAACGAGTATAACCATAAAGGGAGCCCTCATGCTACGCATCGCAAAAACCGTGTTCTTGTCAGCAAGCCTCACGATATTGCTCTCAGCATGCGCACACTCTCCCACCGGGCGCAATCAACTATTACTGTTTTCCGGTGACCAAATGGCCAACCTTGGTCAACGCTCTTTCGAAGAGATGAAACAGTCTCAGCCGATTAGTTCCGACCAAGCCATCAATGCCTATGTACAATGTGTCACCGATGCTATTTTGGCCGTCGTGCCCCCACAGGCGGATTTCTCCGAATGGGAAGTAGTGGTGTTTGACAGCGAGCAGGTCAATGCCTTTGCGTTACCGGGAGGGAAAGTGGGCGTATACACGGGTTTACTCAATGTGGCAGACACTCCGGATCAACTCGCGGCAGTCATCGGGCATGAAATCGGACATGTACTAGCCGATCACAGCAACGAACGCCTATCTCGTTCTCAACTCGCCACGCTGGGACTCACCATCACAGGTATGTCAATGTCTGACAGCCCATACGCTGCGATGGCAATGGCCGGTTTAGGGCTTGGCGTGCAAGTGGGGATATTACTGCCCTACAATCGTGCGCAGGAGTCTGAATCTGACAAAATTGGCCTACAGCTCATGCATCAAGCTGGCTTTGATCCGAGTGCGAGTGTCACCTTATGGCAAAACATGGCCGCGGCCTCAAAGGGTGCGCCACCAGAGTTACTCTCGACCCACCCATCGCCTGACACTCGTATTCAAGCGCTAGAAAAAGGCGTAAAGGCGCTTCCTCAGGTGCCTCATCGTTTGACACCACGCTGTCAAAAGCCTAGTTAGCCTTATCAATGTAAACATTTGATTAACATCGTGAAGAGCGTCACATACTGCCCTAAATCTCGCTGATGCAAAGGATCTCAGCCGCGTTAGGCCACCAGCGTCACACAAAAAATTAACTTATATGTTACGCTTAAATTTTAGGCCATACGCAGCGAACATCACTTGTGATGAAGCAGTTGTTGATGTTTCTGTTAAACGTCTTGCTTGTGCCGGTAGCCTTTGCCACGCCACAGAGCCAAGTCGACCTATTCGATCAGATGTTTGAAAAGAATACGCTGGCGATGATGCTGATCGTGCCAGACAGTGGTGAAATTGTGGCTGCCAACCCCGCAGCGAGTCGATTTTATGGCTATTCAATCGCTGAACTAACCCAAATGGGTATCAATGATATCAACGATTTACCACCAGATGCGATTGCTGAAGAGCGCAAACTGGCTAAACTTGAAAATCGTAATTATTTTGTCTTTCGTCACCGTATAGCCGACGGAACTACCCGCACCGTAGAAGTCTCGTCGGTACCTGTTGACTATCAGGGCACGACATTACTGTTCTCAATTATTACTGATATTAGCGATCTTCGCGCCACGCAAGAGTCCCTTTGGCACTATCAAAACCGGCTCGAACAAATGGTCGAGACACAAACCGAGCAAATCGCAAAGCAAAAAGATCATCAACTCGTCATTACATCACTGATCATCTTTCTTTTAGGCGCAGGGCTCGCGGTCATGTGGTTGGTGCTAAGCAAATCCAGACGGACGGAGTACGAGCTAAAACTCGAACGGCGACGTCTCGATGAAATCATTCGCGGCACCCACGTGGGCACGTGGGAATGGCATATTCCCTCTGGGGAGCTGGTGATCAATGAACGCTGGGCCGAAATCTTGGGTTACCAGAAAGAAGAGCTTACCCCAGCCTCGTTTGAAACCAGGAAAAAACTCTGCCATGGCGACGATTTCAGCCGTGCATCGAAAGAGATAGAAGCCGCGTTCAGTGACAATAATCCCTTTTATGAGTGTGAATTTCGCATGTTGCATAAAGACGGATTCTGGGTATGGGTATTGGCGAAGGGCAAGATTATGGAGTGGGACCGGAACCACCAACCGCTACGGATGGCCGGTACCCATCAAGACATCAATGAGACCAAACGCTTATATCTTCAATTCGAGCATATGGCGCATACTGACACCTTAACCGGTGCTTTAAATCGTGTTGCGTTTAAACAACGTGCCGATGTCGTCATGGCTCAAGCACGTCAGCAAAGCGCTCACTTTGCGCTTTTGTTTATCGACCTTGATGGCTTTAAGAAAATAAACGATACCTATGGTCATGATGCGGGAGACTGTGTACTCATTGAAACCACCAAACGAATGGGCCATAGCATCCGTAATTCCGACACGCTAGCACGACTCGGCGGGGATGAATTTGCGGTGATTCTCGAGTACACCAGTCAGCCAGACGATGCTGCGCGCGTAGCAAGCAAAATTATTGCCAGCCTAGATAAACCATTTGACGTGGGAGACGGACAACGGGCGCGACTCTCTGCCAGTATTGGCATTGCTTGCTACCCTGAACATGGCGAATCCGTCGAACAACTACTCAATTGCTCTGACGCCGCGATGTATTACGCCAAAAAGTCGCTATCTGGCGGCACCTACGCTTTTTGCGAGCCGGAACATCTATCATCGTCACCCCGCGACGATCAAAAGTAAGCAAGGTTATGACGATGCAGTTCGAGTCGGTGCAGTGGCTCGGGGCGTTTGGCTTGCTAACGCTTCATTGGTCACATCTTGAATCGAAATAAACATATGATTCACCTCGCCGCGTGTATTGGCCATGGGGTGCATGGTGACGTTTTGATACATAAAGGGAAGCTGCCCGGTAATAGGACGCACGTGACGGCAACGAAACAAGTAAGGGCGCTGCTGCCAGACAATAAAGCTGCGGCAACGTAACTCAAACACCGGCTGTGATTTAGCGCGAAACCAAGGCTCGTTGATTTCCGGAAACACCTCAAATAAGGTGCGATTTTGCACATCCTTAGCGTGTTTGCCGCTGTGGTGAACCATAAAGCCGTTCCACATCTGAATTTGGAAATCTTTGTCTAATACAATCAATCCCATATCGATGTGTTGCACCATATCGAGCATCCAATGGAATTGATCAAAATCTTCTGTCATGCCTTACTCCTCATCCATCAGATAAGCCAACTTCGCATCCAATAAAGGTAGCGATTCATCCAGTAATAACAGCAATAGATCGCACTTAATCTCGGTGCCATCAATCTGGTAGCTCACTTCAATGGTCACCGTGCGTTTCCAAGAGCCTTTCATCGCGGCTATCAAATGGTCCGCTTCGACATGTTGTCCCATTAATGCCGGATAGCTTTGCGAAAACTCGAGCGCAGCTTGCTCACCGAGCCCTCGCAAAAAGGCACTAATCAAGATATTGCTGATGTCGACCAACAGCTCAAGTTCATTATCGAGCGAGCCATCATCGGGGTAATCCAACAAGTCAATCATGTCACTGATACTGGAATCGCTGATCAGCATTAATGCTTCACCGGCAATCCCTTCGCCACTAAAACCTTGGCATACGCCGTTCATGGTATCTGACTGTGCCAAGTGGCGAATCGTCATGGTCAATTCAGTGACCTCAAACACGTTAACCTGCGGCAGAGGCATGTGAACAAAGACACCACAATGACGCGCGAGTTTATCTGCCGCCTGCCCCATGGCGATGTTGACCACTTCCATATATATATCGCGCCGGCTCAGTTTCTCCTTCGGTGCATGGGAGCGCTCGGTTTCCGAGGCGGTTGCAGTAGGGAGATAGGCCTTAATTAAAGCCTCAACGCGCTCGCGGCTAATAGGTTTTTTAACAAAGTCTTTCGCTCCCCGTTCAAGCACTTGCTGCTGAGCGAGCGGCTGAATATCACCAGACACCACCACGACGGGGACTGTCATCCCAGCGGCTTGCATCGCTTCAAGGGTTTGATAACCATCCAATTCCGGCATGGTTAAATCAAGGAACATAATATCGATCGACTGACTGTTTAAAACATCTAAAGCCACCTTGCCATTCTCGGCAAAGTGCACCTCAGCATCTAAATCTTTGGGTAAGGTTCGCGCGAGCTGCTTACGCGCCAGTGCGGAATCATCAGTGATCAGAATTTGTGTGGTCAAAAGCCTCTCCTTGTCGACTTCTTAACTGAGGGTGTGGCTGGGTCAACACAGTAAGCATAAACCAAGATGAACAGGGATGAGGGCAAACCAGTCAAAATACTGTCTTTATCGGTCACTGGTTTGAGTTTCAGCCAAGTCACAGAGTGCTTGAAGACGATCCGCGCGACTGATTAAATGAGGATGTTGTAAGTACAAATGATGCAGGCAGACCAAGCAAAGCTGAACACAATCGTTCACCTTTTCGCTGATCGTTTCTGGGTCTTCAAAAAACTCGCCCGTCAGCAACGCCTGCCAATCCTCTGCGAGTGCACTAATCATAGAAATATCTAACGGCGCATTCACAAGATGACGCGCCGCAGGTTCAATGCGCGCCATGTCATCACTGGCAGCAAAAATGTTTCGCAACGCAATAATCGCATCCACCAGCGCCCCTTGCGTGTTGGGACGTTTTGCCGCGGCATATAAGCGGGACATGGCTAAACGAATGCCGCTCGAATCCGTATCATCGACCAACATGCTCCATCGCTCGATGTCCACCAAATCGAGTTCACCTATCGCGATAGGATCGCTGGTTTCGGCCACTGAGCCAAAATCTTGCCGACGGTTATCCAGCGAAAAAGGATCAATGCGCCAGACCCACTCGGGCGCGACAAAGGGTTTGTATTCTGTGAGGTAGCAAAGCGCCATACACAAAGTGATATTGAGTTCCGTGGTTTGCTGATCGGTATTGGCATCCATCACTTCATCTGGCCAATCGTCATCTTCGAGGAAGTCACCAAAGTTGATCGCAAACGCATAGCCCGACTCCAACATAAAACCGTTATTGCGTCGTTTGGCCATTAACCCCGGCGCTTGAAGTACGTATTCAGCAATGCTTGGCGTATAACGGCGAATGCTTCCCCATTTAGTATCCAATTCCGCTAAGTTGGTGAGTGCCGCATTACGAAATCCAACAAACATCGGAATATGTGCCACTTCGCCATCGGCAAGACTGCGGGCGATATCCAACATTTCTTGTACAGTGCTGACAAAGCGATCCGCAGAGACGATCCCGCGGATCCGCATCAAGTCATAACTGTTGATTAAAATCGATACCGGCAAGCTCGCCAAACTCACTACACCACGATGACCGGTTGCATCTTTGTAGTCACCGAACGTTTGCTGAGGATCATTACCTATGGCGTCAAACAAGCGCTCGAGGGACGGATCGGCCAAAATACGCTTTTGCACAATCTTACTGATTGGAAACTGTTCGATAGCAGCCGTTAAGTAACCTGCCCCACGATAGAAAAGATGAGGACGGTGGCCCGCTTTGATCAAAAAGAGTGGATAGAGCTCACCGGCAAGCTGACAAAAGGCACTGATAAGCGGATCAACGCTATTAACACGCGTTGCCAACTCTCCACCTTGTTGTGCGCGCCACACATTGAAAATATGACGACCATTTTGCATCACATGGGGCAGACGATAGAAGAAAGATTGCTCGCTCTCCCCCTGCTCCACCGCAGACACACGTAGCTGTCGACACAGCTCGACATATTGGTTGAGTGTGTCGCGCTGTGTGCGGCTTAGCCCCAATTTTTGCATCAAGATCAGTCGGCCTTCCGCCTCTGTGACATTGAGAATGTAGCTCACCACCCGGTGACCCATGGTTTTCACAAAGTGCGGAATAGCCGGATAGGACATCATGCTTATCCGCCTATTTTTAATCGAAAAATCAATCCAGTTTTTATCACCGTTATCGGCAGAAAACGGCACCCCTTCACCGTGACTATCGTTAACATCGTACTCGTCACATCATCTCGTGAAAGCTAAGTATAGCTATCTCAACAAGTAACAGACGAAGGACAAAAACAGAAACAATTTTGTGACGACTCAATGCGGGGGAATGCTTGACCAAGCTGTAGCACGCATCTATTCTAGCGTACAAGTGTACGCTTAAATAAAGATAACGAGTTATGGATACCAAGGCTTCAACCTCTCCCCCTCAGAAACCACGCTTAATCTGGTTAAACATTAGCGTGTTTACGCTTACTTTTTTGATTGCCGCAATTGGTACGCCATTGTGGGCATGGCATCATGGCTTTGATTGGATGCAGATCACTGCGCTGATTGTCGCTTTCAGCTTTTGCGGCCTGTCGATCACCGCCGGTTATCACCGGTTGTGGGCCCACAAAACCTATCAAGCCCATCCGGCTCTGCGCTTTATCTTCGCTATTGGTGGGGCATTTGCGCTGCAAAACAGCGCGCTTCATTGGTCGTCAGATCACCGCATTCACCACCGCCATGTCGATGACAACGATGTTGATCCTTATTCGGCCAAGCGCGGCTTTTGGTTCTCACACCTTGGTTGGATGCTGCGCGAATACCATCCCAACCGTTACGGCGACTACAGCAACTGCCGCGACCTGCAAAAAGATAAGATCGTGATGTGGCAACACAAGCACTACCTTGCGCTGACACTGGCCACCAACTTTGGCTTCCCTATCGCGTTTGGTTTGCTCCATGGCGATCTTTGGGGCGCGATTTTACTGGTCGGCTTTACTCGATTGGTGCTAAGCCACCACACCACCTTTTTCATTAACTCATTGGCGCATGTGTGGGGCAGCCAGCCTTATACCGATAAAAATACCGCGCGGGATAATGGCGTGCTTGCCTTAATGACCTTTGGCGAGGGCTACCACAATTTTCACCATATTTTTGAGAACGACTACCGCAACGGCATTCGCTGGTGGCAGTTTGATCCCACTAAATGGCTGATCAAAACCGCATCTTGGCTAGGCCTGGCGGAAAAACTGCGCGTGACCCCCGAAGAGAAGATTGAAAAAGCGCGTGCGACCATGCAATTGCAGCGTGTCACACAGCAGCTCAGTGACAAACCACACGCATCGCATCGTCTGCAAATCCTGCAACAAGAGTATGATGCCTTGGTCGCCAAAATGGCGGATTACTATACGCTGAAAAAACAGCTGTTAGCGCTCGAGCGTGACAAGCTGCGCGAAAAAGTCGAAAACGCCGAATTAACTCAGCAATACAAAGATTTAAAGGTGCGTTTTCAGCAACAAAAACGTAGCTGGCAGGTGCTCACCGCCAAATACGCCAGCTAGCCCCGCGACGAACAAGCGACACACGACAAACCGGCCACTTCGGCCGGTTTTTTATCGGATAAGAAGGCGCCGTTGGCAAGATCTGTGTATGCCAGTTAGTTAGACGGGGTAAGGAAAGAAAGCAGGATCGACTCTAGCTCATCCCAAGGTAAGGCGTCGGTATCGATCACTTCGATGCGCGACTCGGCCTGTTCAATCGACATAGGCGTCACAGTAACCACCTGATTGGCGACGTTAAACGCGTAAAACCCCTCGTCTGTATTGACCACCGCTTTAATCCGTTGGGCGTTGATGTTGCTTAATAGCCCATATAAAGCATCAAAGGGAAAGCAACAGTGCGCGGCGAACAACCAGCCGCAGCTGACATAACCCTGCCCTTGGTTTTCTTTGCGGGTATAGGTATCGTCCGGGCCCAGAGCGAGTGTAGTCATCGGCTCGGCATCGTTGTGATGGTGATGATAGTGCGCTTGACGGGCATGACGCGGTAACGCAAGCCACGCAGTCTCGAGCGCCCCCTGCTCAACGCCGGTTACCAAGCTCTTCTCACCATCAAACGCGGCGACATAATTATAAAAGGTGGCGATTTGCGCCTCGCTACACTGGTCAAGCTTATTGGCCACTACCACATCCGCGAGCGCGATTTGATCATGAAAGTTTTGATTTTCACGATAGCGCACATCATCAATACAACGCGGATCCACCAAAGTAATGGTCGCGCCCAACGACAAGGTGCCATCGAAAGGCGGCTGAGTCAGCTTACCGATAATGTCTTTGGGATGACCGAGTCCGGTCGGCTCAATCAAAATCCGATCCGGCTGCTCGGCGAGTAAGGTATTTAGCCCCACTGTCATGGGTAAGCCAGCCACACAACACATGCATCCGCCCGGTACTTCCTTTACCAGCGCACCTTGTTCAGAGAGGATAGCGCCATCGACACCCACCTCACCAAACTCGTTCACCAAGATAGCCCAACGCTCATGCTCGGGTTTATTCGCTAATAAATGACGAATCGCCGTGGTTTTCCCCACGCCAAGAAATCCAGTGATAATGTTGGCTGCGATCTGACTCATGATTCTATCCGCTCCTTACTTGTATCGGCGTAGTGTAACGGATTGCGCCACACTCGTCGCCTTTTGGTCACACGCATGGAAAGTGTCCACGTGCAGGTCAGTGAATGGCTCAAAAAATGATGAAATATCATGCACTCACTGCAAGTGGTGATCATTACCAATAAAAGCTTGGTAGAATGAAAGGTTCGCTAACACACTTCTTAGGAGGAAGTATGCTGAATCCATCAACGGCAAAGTCGGTGATTGACCATGCCCTGTTTTTAGGCGCGGATTTCGCCGAACTCTTTGTCGAACGCCATCACTCAGGCAACGTAGAGCTGTTGTCTGGTGAGGTGGATAAAGTGAGCTCAGGGATTGATTTTGGTATTGGTATCCGGTTGTTTTTCGGCCATAAAGTGCTTTATGGCTACACCAACAGCCGCGATGAAGAACAATTGAAAAAAGTCACCAGCTTGCTGTGCGCGCGTGACAAACGCGATCAAATTGCCACCGCGGGACCGCTCAATTTATCCCATTTAAATGACAAGCACCCGGTGTCTGAACCGTTATCGTCGGATCAACATGTCGCCGATAAGGTGGCGTTCTTACGTCAAGTGGATGCTCGCATTCGTGCCGAGAGCGATAAAATCGCCCAAATTATTGGTCGTGTCGGCCAACGTGAGCAACAGGTCGAAATTTTTAACTCTCATGGCCTGCATGTCACAGATACCCGCCACTACACCCGTATTGCCGCCACGGCGGTCGCCACTAACGGCGAGGAGCAATCAACGGGCTTTGATGCCCCCGGCGCGCTCACAGGCTGGGAGTTCCATCAGGATATCGATCCGGTTGAGCTTGGCGAGCGTGTCGCACGACAAGCGCTGGTTAAACTCGGTGCCCAAGCCTGCCCATCGGGCGAAATGCCGGTGGTGATTGGCAACGGCTTTGGTGGAGTGATTTTCCATGAAGCCTGTGGCCACTTGTTAGAAACCACCTCGGTTGCGAAGCAAGCTTCCGTCTTCCATGACCAAATGGGCGAAATGATTGCAAGCCGTGTGGTAAGCGCGGTGGACGATGGCACCTTGGCGAATGCATGGGGCTCAATCAATATCGATGATGAAGGCATGGAAACCCAGCATACCCAGTTGATCAAAGACGGTAAGCTCACCTCCTTTATGGTCGATCACATGGGGAGCCTGAAAACCGGTTATGCGCGCACCGGCTCTGGCCGACGTGAGTCTTATAAATTCGCACCGACCTCGCGGATGCGAAACACCTTTATTGAGCCCGGTAACGACAGCTTAGACGCCATGATTGGCTCCATGGAGCGTGGCATCTACGCCAAGAAGATGGGGGGCGGCTCAGTACAACCCGGCACCGGCGAGTTTAACTTTGCGGTCCAAGAAGCTTACTTGGTCGAAGACGGTAAGATCACCGTGCCACTCAAGTCTGCCACCTTAATCAGTACGGGGCCTAAGGTGCTTAAAGAAATCAGCATGGTCGGCAAAGATCTTGCCCTTGCCGCCGGTATGTGTGGATCGGTGAGCGGCTCAGTCCCCACCACCGTAGGCCAACCTGCATTGAAAGTCGATAACATCCTAGTAGGAGGCGGTAACGCATGAGTGAGCAAACCATTAAAGCAACCCTAAGCGATGCCGTCGATCAGGTCCTCAGCTTGGTGAAACAGCAAGGTGCGCAAGCAGACGTGATTGCCAACGCCAGCGAAAGCTTGTCACTCAAAGCCGACCAAGGCGATCTCTCCGAGCACAAAGTCACCGCCGGTCAAGTGATCGGCGTGAGGGTGGTCAAAGGGGATCAAGTCGCCACCAGCTATTCAGAATCACTCGATAGCGACAGCCTTGCCAGCATGGTGAACGCCGCACTCACCAACGCAAGCTTTACCAAGGCCGATCCGGATCAGCAAATTCGCGCTGAAGGGCAGCAAATTGATCAACAAGATCCTAGCTTACTGCAAGCAGATAACACCCCGATTGAAGACAAGATTGCGTTGGCGCTGGCCCTTGAGCAAGAGGTGGTTAGCCAACCCCGTGCAACGGGTGCGCCCTACAATGGTTACAGTGAGCAAACCCAATATCAGTTGCTTGCCAATACCTTAGGCACACGCTGCTATCACAGTGAACGTAGCTTTAGTTGCTACACCGCAGCACTGCTCAATCACGACGGTAAGCAAGCGATGCATCTCGGCGCGTCAGTGTCACGCCGCTTTGCTGATCTAGATCTCGCCCATGCGACCCAACTGGCCTACCAAACCGCTGACGCCTTGCTTGAGGGTGGCCCAGTGAAAACCGGTTCGTATCCGGTGATTTTTGAGCATGATTGTCTCAGCGAATTGCTGGGCGCCTTCGGCAGCTGCTTCTCCGGTGATGCCGCCAAGCGCGGAACCAACCCGTGGCGTGAAAAAGTCGGCAAGCCCGTTGCAGATAGTGCGCTCACCATCACCGATGTAGCAAGGCTTGATGGCGGGATGCGTATTAAAGCGTTTGATAGCGAGGGCTTTGCCACCGCCGACACGCCTTTGATTGAAAACGGCGTCTTAGTCGGCTTTTTACACAACAGCGCCACGGCGCAGTATTTTGGTGTTTCCCACACGGCTAACGCGGGCCGCAGCCCCAAAGGCGGTTTGGATGTCACTTCTCGTCATGATGTGATTGCCGCAGGTAAGCACAGTGATGCGGACGTACATGCCGGTGAATACCTTGAGTTGGTGTCACTGCAAGGGGTGCATTCAGGCGCGAATGCCATCAGTGGCGACTTCTCTTTCGGTGCAAGTGGGTTTGTTTGCCGAGATGGCAAACGCGTTCGTCCGGTTCGCGGGATAACGGTGGCTGGTAACTTCTATACCATGCTCAATGAGATAGAGGCGATCGGCAATACCGTGTTACCCAACTATGATGGCGCCTTCTTTGCGCCACGCATCCGCTTCGCCCGCTTATCCATCGCGGGTGAATAACATCGCATCTTCTAAGGTCACTAAAGGCATCGGTTTAGGCTGATGCCTTTTTATTCTCAGTTTGTGCTTCTACGCTTTGTACCGCTGGATTCATCTTTGCCGCCAAGTCGGTAAATGCCTGCAAAGCGACGTCACTGGTAAGAATACGCCCATGCCCTAACCCTTCGGTAGCTAGCACAGTCACATGTGGATAGTCAGTGGCTTTTTCAGTGACGGTAAAGGAAGCAAAACGGTCGTTTTTATCGTGGGCAATCACCACCGGATGACGACGACGTGACAATTTTTCGAGCGGCTCAATGGTCTCGATCGGATAACCATGTTGATCACCCACTTCTCGGACAATTTCATCAAACAGCTTCAGTGAATACCCCGATTTTCGGACTGTGGCATATAAATTCTCGCGATAATTCAGCACAGGTGCGACCAAAAAGAGCGGTAAATCATCCATCTGCGGATGCTGGCTTTCTAGTACCGCGGCAGCGCCCATACTATGTGCAATGATCCCAGAAACATTATCAACTTGATCTAAGACATCATTGATTGCCTGCACAAAGCCGGGAATATGGCTCTCCTCTCCACCGCTTTGACCGTGGGCAGGATGGTCAAATGCCACCGCACGAAAGCCCAGTGACGCGATATGCGCCATCAGTGGAAAAAACTGGCTGGCAGACCCCGACCAACCGTGCGTCAGCAACCAAGTTGGCCCAGCGCCAAGGCTATACATTTGCAACAACCCTTCTTGGCTTTGTACTTGCGCACGCACCAAGCCTTCCGGTTCTGGGTTTGCCATTGGACTGCGGGTTGGAGTGAGAAAGAGCTTACGTGCCACTTTTTTAGCATGACGAGGTGCCAAGCGATGATGACAACGGCTTACCGCTCCCACGAGCGCGCGTTTAGCGCTAAAACGACCCGGCGTTGAAAAATAGACTTTTCTGCTCATTTGCGATCCTTTACGTCAATAACACACCACTCCTAATGTTTGCTACACCAATCATCACGGCGTCTGGGGATTAACACACGTCGCCACCTTACCGGAAGCCTTGTCGTATTAATAGAACGAGCACCCGTTTTAGAATAGGTTGACCTAATACATACTTTCTATTGGACACTATACCATCAATAGTCGCGCAATCGTTGCGCCATATTCGATTTGGTTTTAACAAGTGCTTTTTTTATCTAATTGCACTGTGACATATGTCTTCATTATGTGCACCAGTCGGCATAAGATGCGAGGCAATATCGATCCATTAGCGACATCCGCGGGATCTCACGCTCAAATTATTATAATTCTCTAGATTGGAACGCCGACTATGACAGTTATCCTTTTAAATCTGATCGCTTTTGCGCTGTTGCTGGCGGTGCTTGTCAAATTGCACAAGCAGCAAAAATCCTTATCCACACGTGTGTTTACAGGCCTCGGCTTAGGGGTCGCATTTGGTGCTGCCCTACAAGCGCTATACGGTGCCGACGGTGCAATCACACGCGAAACCATTGGCTACATCAATATTGTCGGGTCTGGCTACGTCAGCCTGCTTAAAATGATCATCATGCCGCTGATCACCGTGTCAATTATCGGCGCGATTTTGAAAGTGAAAGACTCTGGCTCGCTGGGCAAAATCTCTAGCCTGAACATCGGCATCTTGCTTGCCACGACCGCCGCCTCTGCGCTCATTGGTGTATTCGTGAGCAACCTGTTCGGTTTGTCTGCGCAAGATATCGTACAAGGGGCGCGTGAGATGGCGCGCGGTGCTGCTCTGGAGCAACGCTTGGGCTCAGTCGAAGACTTATCACTGGCGGATATGGTTATCTCTTTCTTCCCGCAAAACCCATTTGCAGATCTCGCCGGCAGCCGCCCGACGTCAACCATCGCTGTGGTGATTTTCTCAGCACTCGTTGGTATGGCTGGTGTCACCTTGTCACGTACTCAGCCTGAACTCGGCGAGCGTTTTGAACGCTTTATGGAAGTGGCACAAGAGCTTGTTCGTGCCTTGGTACGTATGATCATCGGCCTCACGCCTTATGGTATTTTGGCTCTAATGACCAAAGTGGTGGCTGGCTCAAACGTGAGCGAAATTCTTGAGCTGGCGAACTTTGTGGTTGCCTCTTATGTAGGCTTGGGTGCCATTCTGGTGATGCATCTGGTATTGATTGGCCTTGTCGGCATGAGCCCGATTCAATATCTGAAAAAAGTGCTCCCAGTGCTGACGTTTGCCTTTACGTCTCGTTCAAGTGCGGCCACGATTCCTCTTAATATCGACTCGCAAATGAAGAACTTGGGCAATGATCCGGCCAGCGCCAACTTCTCCGCCTCATTTGGCGCCACCATGGGTCAAAATGGTTGTGCCGGCCTGTATCCAGCCATGCTAGCAGTCATGATTGCGCCAACCATTGGTATTAACCCACTCGATCCGGGCTTTATCGCCACCTTGGTTGCGATTGTCACTGTGAGCTCATTCGGCATTGCAGGTGTAGGCGGCGGCGCCACCTTTGCGGCACTGATCGTGCTCTCTGCATTGGATATGCCTGTTGCGCTTGCCGGCTTGCTGATTTCTATCGAACCCTTGATTGATATGGGCCGTACTGCTGTGAATGTGAGTGGCTCAATGACAGCCGGCACTCTCACCTCGCGTTTAACCGGTGGCCAAGATAAAAGTGTTTTCGATCACCATGAAGTGGTAAAGCAAGACACGGCTAACGCCTAACGTTACATAACCTTGATTGAAACAATGCCACGCGTTTGCGTGGCATTTTTGTTTTTGCGTTACTCGACATATATAGCCACTCTATTCGCTGACTCAATCCCTTATAACTTGTAAGAATTTATGTCAGCGATTACACTCTGCCTCATTGTAAATGCAGGGACCTCCCTGCCCGTTGTGAGATAAAACATGAGTATTGAACAAACGCTTCAGGCACGCAGTGGCGGCCAATGTGAACTTTGCACCAGCCAAGACAACCTCTCTGTGTATGAAGTCCCGTACTCGCCAGACACCACAGCCAACAGCTGCGTTTTGGTCTGTGGCACTTGTCATGATCAGCTTAACAACCCGGAAAACATGGACGTGAACCACTGGCGTTGTCTAAGCGACAGCATGTGGAGCCAAGAGCCTGCGGTTCAAGTGGTTGCCTATCGCCAACTTTCTCGTCTTTCTAGCGAAAGCTGGGCACAAGATAATCTCGACATGATGTACATGGAAGACGATGTCCGTAAGTGGGCAGAAACGGGGCAAGATATCGAAGAAGTCAAAGTGCTGGACGCTAACGGTGTCGCACTGCAAAAAGGCGACGACGTGACCGTGATTAAAGATTTGCCTGTTAAAGGCTCAAGCCAAGTGATCAAACAAGGCACCGTGATCCGTGGCATTAACTTGACCGACGATCCGACCCATGTACAGGGTAAAGTAAACGGCCAAACCATGTTTGTGATTGCGGAGTTCTGCCGCCGTAAGTAATCGACTTTCGCGCCTGTCGAATTCGATACGTAACATGCAAACCGACGCCATCAAGGCGTCGGTTTTTTTCGGCTGACAAACCGCTGACAGAGTCATACAAAATTCCGCTAGTCGGTATGTGTCTCACGCACTATTATACGCGCCTTTCTCAATCATCTTGGAGTTACTATGAAAACGCGCGGTTGGTTCTTCTTGTCAGTGTTGCTGTTGGCCGGTTGTGCAACGCCTTACTCAACCGAGAAGAACTTTTGGTCATTCGGCATGGGCTTTGATGTGATAGCGGTGAGCGAAGACACGTGGCACATCAGTTTTGTGGGTAATGACTTTACCGACCGGGCTATTGCCCATAAATACGCCCTGCGCAAAGCCGCAGAGCTGGCACAAAACGCTGGCTATCCATACTTCACCTTAAGTGACGAGCAGCTACACGTTGACAATAAAGGCAGCCACGCCACATATAGCGAGCGTAAAGATAAGAAGTGGGATTACGGCTACGGCAATACCTCCACCACCAGCGAAACCACCATCATGGTAATTGCAAAAGGTTATCATCAAGCGCCTAAAACCGACGCCATGGTCTATCAAAGTGCCTTTATTTTACGCAGCGTTACGGTCGAGTAGCGCGCGAAAGTGTGCATCATGGTAAGGCACTTGCGTTATTTTCGCCTGCTTGTACACCATGATGCTTGCGCTAGGTCAGTATCGATGGCATGACGAAGGGTGTATACTTCCGCCTCTTTGCTCATTGCCTCGCTCGATTATGTACAACGACCAATTTTTAATGTTGCTGGCTGTGTTTGAACGCGCCGCCCTTCTCCTTATGGCGCTGTTTTGGCTCACTCGCACCCACCTGATCCAAACCATTGTGCAGAAAACCCAGCGCCATCCGATGGAAACGGCGCTGATTGCCGCGTTGTTCGTGTTGTTTGCATTGTTCAGCACCTACACAGGTGTCAATGTAGATGGATCACTGGTTAACGTGCGAATCATCGCCATCGTCGCTGGGGGCATTTTGTTTGGCCCTTGGGTAGGTGTGACAGCAGGCGTTGTCTCAGGTATTCACCGCTACCTGATTGATATTGACGGACCAACCTCACAAGCCTGTTTGATCGCCAGCATTATTGCTGGGTGCCTGTCTGCCCTGATCCATTATCGCGCCGATAAACAGCACTATGCCCGTTATGGCATTTTAGCGGGAATGATCTGTGAATCGCTGACCATGTTGCTGATTCTTTTACTGGCGAGTGACCAAGCTCTGGCCCAACACATTGTCGCGACCATTAGCTTTCCGATGATTGCGGGTACCGTCTGTATTGGCCTGATCATCCAACTGGTACAGTACATCGATGATGAAAAAGAACACCTCGCCGCCCAGCAAGCCAAACAAGCGCTGGATATCGCTAACCGTACGTTGCCTTACTTCCGCCGCGGTGAAACACGAGGCTTAACCAAAGCGTGCAGTATTATTCGTAAAGACACCGGTGCCGATGCGGTTGCCATTACCGATACCGCCGATGTGTTGGCGTATGTTGGCATTGGTGAGGAGCAATATATTGATGCCCATCACCAAATTAGTCGCCTGACTCAGCAAGCGGTAAAAACCGGTGAACAAATCATCAGCAATGATCTCAACGTGCATGACTTTCGCTCTTTGTTGATCATTCCGCTTTGGGAAAATGGCGTCGTCACCGGGACGTTAAAGGTGTTTTATCGTCAACCTCACCGTATTCGTCGCCCGATGCAAGAAATGGCGATTGGTTTATCGCAATTGATTTCAACCCAGATGGAAGTAGCGCGCATACAAAAGCTTAAAGAAATGGCCAGTAAAGCCGAATTTGCCGCACTACAAAGTAAAATTAATCCACATTTTTTGTTCAACGCTCTCAACGCAATCTCCAGCTTGATCCGGTTGCGTCCGGATGACGCCCGTGGCTTGATTGCCAATCTAGCCGACTTTATGCGTTACAATTTAGAGCGCACACAAGATCTCATCCCTATTACGGATGCTATCAAGCAAGTCAAAGATTATGTGGCAATAGAGCAGGCTCGTTTTGGTGACAAACTTTCCGTTCACTTTGATATTGAAACGACCGACATTAATATCGCGCCTTTACTGATACAACCGCTGGTAGAAAACGCCATTCGCCACGGTTTTCAACCTTCTCGCCGTCCTTGTGATGTCACCATTGCAGTGCGGGCGATTGAACGCGGCGCAGAAATTAGCATTACAGATACCGGCGTGGGCATCGACCCAAATATCGTTAAACAGCTTTATCATGGCACCATCGACAGCCATCATATTGGCTTGATGAACGTTCATCAGCGCTTGATCTTACTTTATGGTCAAGGCCTCACCGTCGAGCCACTTCAGCCAGGAACGCGGGTATCATTTACAGTCGAAAACAAGGAGGCATAATGCGCGCTGTCATTGTTGAAGACGAATATCTTGCTCAAGAAGAGTTGAGATACCTCATTGAAAAGCACAGTGCTATTACTATCACCGAGAGTTTTGATGATGGGTTAGCAGCGCTTAAATATCTGCAGACCCATAAAGTGGATGTGCTGTTTTTAGATATCAACATCCCCTCTATTGATGGCATGTTGCTGGCGCGCAGTTTACACGCGGATGCGCGCCCGCCCTTTGTGATTTTTACCACCGCGTATAAAGAGCATGCAGCAGATGCATTTGAGCTTGAGGCATTTGATTACTTGCTTAAGCCGCTCAATGAAACGCGCGTGAAAGGCGTGCTCGACAAGCTTGCTATCGCAGCTACTCCTGCTGATACCCTGACAGAGCAACGCCATACCTTGCATTTAATGCGCGATAACCGGATCCGTATTACCGATACCGCCGACATTCTTTACGCCGCGGCCAACGAAAAAACCACCTTGGTATATACCCCAGATGGCGAGTTCTATGTGCCCTACACCATCAGTGAATTGATGACACAATTGCCAGCCAACTTTTTCCGTTGCCACCGCTCTTACTGCGTTAACTTAGATAAAATCACCGAAATTGCACCGGGCTTAAACAGCACTTACCACGTTTTTCTTCCCGGTATTCCTCATCCCGTGCTGGTCAGTCGCAGCAATCTGAAGGCGTTTCGCGAACGCATGCAGTTGTAATTCATGCCATCTCGCTGCAGTTCATGCCCGCTAACTGCAGCTCATTTTATCTTTTTCACCTACTCTTGATGTGGGGATTCAGGGTCGTATCTTGGGGGTGTTCCCAATAGATAAAACCCTGGAGCGTTACCATGAACGCACGTTTATCCCCCGGCATGAAAACCCTGCTTGGCACTGTATTAGCCCAATTTGCACTTGGCTCTGTCTATACATGGAGCCTGTTTAATGCTCCCCTTGCAGCCCAACTTAATGAGCCTGTCAGCCAAGTGGCTTTCACCTTTGGTATTATGACACTGGCACTGGCACTGGCGTCTTCCGTTTCCGGCCATCTACAAGCACGCTTTGGTGTGCGCCGTGTAACTATCGGCGCAGGCTTATTGCTTGGCGCCAGCCTCGCGCTAACCTCTGTCGTCGGCCAACTATGGCTACTTTATCTTACCGCCGGCCTTCTGATTGGCTTGGCTGACGGTACTGGCTACCTCATGACGCTCTCCAATTGCGTACGCTTTTTTCCAAAAAACAAAGGGCTTGCCTCAGCTTGTGCCATTGGCGCTTATGGGTTAGGTAGCTTAGGTTTTAAATACATCAATCTATACTTTTTAGCCGCAGGCGGTGCAGCACTCAGCTTTCAAATGTGGGCGGTTCTGGCCTGTGTCATGGTCGTGATTGGCGGCGCACTGATGCACGATGCACCACAGCAAAAAGCCGCTACAAACGCGTCTGAGACCGATGCACCTGCCGATTACAGGCTCTCTGATTGTTTTAAAACGCCACAATTTTGGCTGCTTGCCACAGTATTCGTCACGATTTGTATGAGTGGGCTTTATGTCATTGGCGTCGCTAAAGATGTGGGTGAACTTTATGTCCACCTCGATGCTGCCACCGCTGCGGAAGCCGTTGCCATTATCGCACTGGCAAATCTAGGCGGCCGTCTGGTGCTGGGTGTGCTGTCTGACCGCATGGCGCGCAGCAAAGTGGTTGGCTTAGCGCTGTTAGTCTGCGCCGCCGGTGTCGGCATGCTCCGCTTTATGCCACTTGACCAATACAGTTTCTATCTATCAGTTGCTTGTGTCGCATTCAGCTTTGGTGGCGCAATTACGGTCTTCCCAACCTTAGTCAGCGACTATTTTGGTATGAATTATCTCAGCCAGAACTACGGGTTTATTTATCTTGGCTTTGGTGTGGGCAGCTTTATGGGCTCTGTCATTGCAGCGCTATTTGGTGGCTTTGTCGCCGCGTTCAGTGTCATGCTGGTGATGATCGCGCTCTCGCTATGCATTGCCTTTACTATCCAAGCGCCGAAACGTGATAACCAAGCGGTCAATCACAGCTGGCAGCTTGAATCGTCAACCCATTAAGCGCTCGCCATCTCGGCACGTTACCTCGCTCTGAACGCTTTCCATGATTCAGGGCGAGGTATTTCTCTCTCCAATCTTCATTCTTATCTCCCCACGGACTCTTCCCTTATTCACATAAGACCAAAATGTGACAGTGTCACCAAAAGGTGAATATTTACACTGTAAAGTCCCAGAGTGTGGGCGATATCTCCTTGCTTTATTGATCATTCCTTAACCCTTGCCTATTTTCAATGGACGGCAGATCGCCACTCCTCGCTTTTATATTAGGTTTTTGCATGGCACGTACGTTGTTTGTCACCCTACACAGCAAAGCCGCACTGATTTTCCTTCTCGGTATTGTTGGGATCATCTTTAACAGCTTATTAGTGACTCGCTATTTCTTTTTGTTTGGTATTAACCATTTAGAAGACATAGAGATAACCCGTGCCAACCAGCAGGCAAAAGCCGTTATCCAACGCGTGGTTGATAACCAAGTTGAGTACGCCGTCGATTGGGCCTATTGGGATGACACCTATACGCTACTCACCAACGGGAATACACAATATGCCAGCCGCAATCTCGAGGCCGATACACTGATTTCACTCGGGTTGAGTATGATGGGTTTTGCTGATTTAGACGGTCGCGTGGTGGAGGCTCGGGTGCTCAATAACGATGATGAACGTGAATTTATCCAACGCATTTATCAATCAGCCGCTATCCGTGAGCATATTTCGCAATCGCTGCCTGATGATGCCCTGACGCCACTTTCCGGCCTGTTAGAGATAGATAATCGCCTTTGGGTGATCAGTCTCAACCCCATTCGTGATAGCTCAGGCACAGCGCCTGCGGTGGGTTGGATGGTATGGGGCCAAGCGCTCACCGGACGTTTCCCATCTGCCTATGAGAACATCCTTACCGGCGACAACAGCCTGCTTGAAGGTGCAATTCTGAAACAAATTGAAACCAGCGAGCATATTGTTCGTACCGACACCAAGCTGACTCGCTACACCCCTTTGTACGATTTAAATAATCAGATTGTTGCGACCCTGAAAACCACCGAACAGCGGCGTTACTATCAAAAAGGTAGGCAAGTATTCCAGTATTTGATCATGACGATGCTCGCTATCACATCACTAATTGGCGTACTCGTTTTTATACTCTATCGCCGGAAAATCGCGAAACAGTTTATTTCCTTTGAGCGCGATGTCAGTGCCCTCCTCGGCGACGGCCCGTTACCGCACAAACGCAAAGACACATTCACCCATATTACCGAGCAAATTAAGGCGCTAGCGCACGCGTCATCAAAAACAGAACGCCAGCTCAAGGAAACGCTGTCGCGTTTCGATGCCTTGTACCACAGCCAGCACTTGGGAATGATTATCTTAATGGATGATCAAATTATCGATGTTAATCAAGCGCTATTGGATTTATTGGGTTACGAACGAGAACAAATTACCAGCTTATCCATTCGTGATCTCTGCCGTAATGATGAGAGCACGCTCGAACGTCTTAATTCCCTCTATCAGCAGGGCCCCCGTGATGTGACTCACTTTGAGACGGCCCTGCGCTGCTATAAAGGAAACAAGCTGCCTTGTGCTATTGAAGCAATCAGGCTCGATGAAGGAGAAAACAGCTCGCTGATGCTTTCCGTGAAAGACATTAGCCAACAAAAACAACAAGCAGAGCTGATTGAAACCTTATCACACTATGACACCCTATCTGGCTTACTCAATCGCCCATCAACAACAGAAGCGTTGAACGCGGCATTGGCGAACCAAAAGGGCGTATTCGCACTTTATTTTATTGCCACACGGCTGAGAGAGATCTACGAGATTTATGGCCATCATGCCTATGACAGCATGGTGAAACACATTGCCGATACTTTAAAAGGACAGTTTGTTGGTGCCACCATAGGCCGATTAAGCGAAAACGAGTTCATTGTCTTTACCGACAAAAGCAATGAGCGTGACCTTGAGGCTCATGCCTGTCTTGCCCTCAAAGCCAGTGATAACCATATTGCACTGACCGATGCCGAATTTGATATTGGCTTGAAAGGCGCGCTGATCGGCCCACACCTGCAGTTCCAGCACTTTGAAACCTTGGTACATTGCGGTTTTTACGCTATTGAACAAGCACGTACCGGTAGTAAATACCGCGTAGAGATCGTTGACGAACATATCGCACAGGCAGCGCAAGAAACCTTAGTGATCAACCGCAACCTTGTCTCTGCGTTAAAAAACAATGAGTTCACCGCCTACTTCCAACCCATTGTCAACGCCACATCCAACCAAGTGATTGGCTTTGAAGCACTGGCACGATGGCATCACCCCTCACTCGGTTTAGTCTCACCAGGTGTTTTTGTTCCTTTGGCAGAAAAACACAAATTAATCATTGAGTTGGATGAGGTTGTTCTCGAAAAAGCTTGCGCATTCTTACAACAATTACAGCAGCATTGGCGTAAAAAATCACAACATCGTCTGACCATCCACGTGAACCTTTCCAGTCCCCACTTTGGCGCGAGACGATTAGTGGACAATCTAAAACGCTTGATCAATCGCTATCAGCTTGCCCCGGGGCAACTGGTACTCGAAGTAACGGAAAGCATTCTACTGGGTGCCGATAAAGAAACCATCAAACGAATGCATGCGTTAAAAGCGTTAGGCGTACAACTGGCTCTCGATGATTTCGGAACCGGCTACTCTTCATTCAGTTCTTTATGCAATTTCCCGTTAGATATCGTCAAACTCGATAAATCTTACATGAGCGAAATTGAAACCAATGATAAAGCCAAAACCTTGGTCCGCAGTATCATTAACATGGCACAAGAGTTGGGAATGACCACAGTTGCAGAAGGCGTCGAAACCGCCTCTCAATTGCGCATTGTGAATGTATGGCGCGTCGATGAAATTCAAGGATTTTATTTCTTCAAGCCAATGAGTGCAGAGCAAGCATTAAACACCTTTGGTGAAAATGGTTAATTGTAAGAGCGAGAATAAACCCGACATAAAAGCTATACTACTCGGTCGCTTTCTCTTCTTCTTGCTGATAAACAAGGTGTTTATACTGATCTTTCAGCCTTTTTATCTTTACGAACTCGATGCTAGGAAAGAGTGAACGTAATGTAGCAAGTAGTTCTTGCTTTTGGTCGAGAGTGTTGGTGAATATATCACCATAGTAAGCATACGCACCTTTCTCGGGGATGGCGAATGACAATACACCATCATTCTCTAAGTCAAACACAACCGTACGCTCACAAATCAATGTGGAATGCTTATTAATCGTAGGACGAAAATTCGTCATCCCAAACGACATCAGTGCAAAACCGCCGGCCCCAACAAAGGCAAGAGGACCGAGCATAAACGCGGCAATAATGCAGACCACAACACCCACCCATGCAAAGCCACGTACTACCTGATAGGCAACATCGGGGATCATGTCTTTTTCTGTGTAGTAAATACCTAGTGAGGTCAAGTGATAACAGTAGTGTTTATCAGGAGAGAGAAGGTACCTTGACACCAACACCATCATTGCCATGAAAAAAAACAACACCCAAAACTCAGGCGTATCAACAGTCAGTTTGTAACCCTCCCCAAAAAACTGGTCATTAGCAATTAGAGTTTTTCCGTTTACACTGAAACAAACGGAGAACGCATGATGAAAAAATCACGCTACACAGAAACACAAATCGTAAAGATCTTGAAGGAAGTCGAAGCAGGCCGAAAGGTCAACGAAGTCTGTCGCGAATATGGCATCTCTGATGCGACATACTACAACTGGAAGTCCAAGTATGGTGGGATGGAAGCGTCAGATGTTAAACGGCTTAAAGAGCTTGAGGATGAGAATCGGAGACTCAAGCAAATGTTTGCCGACCTAAGCCTTGAGCACCGTATCGTTAAAGATATTCTGGAAAAAAAGCTGTAGGGCCAGCGGTTAAGCGCGAGCTTGTCGATTACGCTCGCAAACACTATCAGGTCAGTTTGCGAATGGCCTGCCGCGTAGTTGGCATTAGCGACTCAGTCTATCGTTACCGACCAGATCCGCATCGGGATGATGAGGTTATCGCGACGTTGCAGGACGCAGCAGAGCGTTATCCTGCATACGGTTTTGGCAAATTATT